>NZ_JBTXLS010000038.1:0-30776 GCF_054871665.1 Myroides sp. LJL115
ATTAAAACTAGTCTATCTAGCCATCAAAGATGTATCTAAAAAATGGACTATGCCTATTCGCAATTGGGGCTTGACAATGTCTCAGCTTTATATTAAATTTGGGGATAGATTACAGCCGTAAAAAAAATCCTGTTTCCAAGCCTTGGGGCTTAAGCCCCAAGGCTTGGAAACAGGAGATGACACAGTTCATGTTACACTCCCGATAAAGCAAAAAAGTCATCTTTTCAAGATGACTTTTTTATTATATACAATCTTTGTCAGAACTTCTACACGACTTTTCCCTAGGTTTCTTGCTCTTTGTAAGTATAACTTTTATTAAAAATAATAGTGCTAAAACAAATAATACGTAAACAATAATTTCTATATTTTCCATCTAGTTACTCATATAGCATAAGCATACAAGATAAAACAAATTTGACTATCCTTAAAGTTTATCCAAAAAAAAGAAGGTATTTAACCTTCTTTTATCCATATACTATTTAACTATTTATTTTTTTGGTGCTCATAAAGCCATTGTATATCTTCCCAAAGTTCTTGCATATTCTTGGCCTCAGGATCCTTAGTATCAAAATTAGTTCCATCATAAAAACCGCGAATTCTTCCATTTTTATCCACCAAAACAAAATTCTCCGTATGTACCATATCATAAAGTTCATCAACAGAACCTGTCTTTACTGCTAAATAAGAATTACGAGCTATGAAATAAATATCTCTTTTATCTCCCGTAACTAAATTCCAAATAGAATCATCTACATTTTTGTCTAAAGCATATTGTTTTAAAACCTCAACAGTGTCTATTTCTGGAGTTACAGTATGGGAAAGTAATTTAACCCCTGGTAGGGTTTTTACTTTTTCTTGTAACCATTCCATATTATCTCCCATAATAGGACAAATAGTAGTACAAGTAGTAAAGAAAAAATCAGCTACATAAATATGCCCCTCATAATCTTTCTGGGTAATAGTATCCCCGTTTTGATTATAAAAAGTAAAATCAGCTACTTTATGCCTTTGTTTATTGGCTTGATGCTGAATTAAAGTATCTACTAACTCTGGATTAACCATTGATGGGGTGAAAACAGGAAGCGACTTTCGGTATTTTAAAGCATTATAAAACATTACCAAAATTCCTGCACACAATAAGAATAAAAATAAAAAAAAGTATTTGTATTTTTTGAAGTACTCTAACATAATAACTCTGATTTTCAACAAATTTACAAATTCGATTTCTAAAATTAGTTAAAGTCTACCCAAATGACATTTATATAAAAAAAAGTATGAAATATTATATTAGCTAAACTTATTTGCTATTTTTGTTATTATATCAACAAAAATTAAAATACTTAAATATTATGAACAAAAAGGTATTACTAGCATCAGCTATCGCTTTAGTTACCTTGGCATCTTGTAAAGATGACAAAAAAACAGATCAGGATCAGCAGAATCATGGGATTACTTTAGAATACATGGATACGGATACAAAGCCTGGAGATGATTTTTTCCGCTATGTTAACGGTACTTGGTATGATAAAACAGAAATTCCAGATGACCGTACTAGATGGGGAAGTTTTGATGAGTTAAGACAAAATACAGACAAAGATGCCTTAGCTATTTTAAAACAAGCTTCACAGGATAAAAACTTAGATCCTAATTCTGATCAAGCAAAAGCTGTAGCGATTTACAACACTTATTTAGATTCAAAAACTAGAACTGAACTTGGTACCCAACCAATTCAAAGCTTATTAGATCAAATTAATGCAATGACTTCTGTACAACAAGTAGAGAAATTAATTAATGAATTAGCTGATTATGGAGGACTTGGTCTATATTCCTCTTATGTAAGCGCTGATGCGAAAAGCTCTTCAGAAAACGTAGTATACTTATCTCTTGGATCTTTAGGATTACCTGATAAGGACTATTATATGCTCGATTCAGAGGATATGAAAGAAAAGCGTCAACAATATGTTGATCACGTAACACGTATGCTAACTCTTGCAGGAGAACAACCTGCAGAAGCAGCACAAGATGCAAAAAGCGTTTTAGAAATCGAAACAAAACTTTCTGAACCTCGTTTAACAAGAGTTGAAAGAAGAGATGCTAGATTAACTTATAACCCAATGACTTTAGCTGAATTACAAAAACTTGCACCAGTTATCAATTGGACGCAATATTTTGAAGCTAAAGGTTTGAATAAATTAGATAAAGTAATTGTTTCACAGCCAAAATATATCGCTGCATTAAACAATATTTTAACACAGAAGAACCTACCTCAAATTAAAGCATACTTAAAGTGGACTTTAGTAAATAGATCTGCTAGTATATTAACACCTGAGATGGAAACAGCAAATTGGGAATTTTACTCTAAAACTTTAGAAGGAGCAAAAGAACAACGTCCAATCGAAGAAAGAGCTTTAGCGGTAGTTAATAGTAGTGTTGGAGAAGCTTTAGGTCAATTATATGTTGAGCAAAAATTCCCAGCTGAGGCTAAGGAAAAAGCAAAAGCAATGATTTCAAACGTAATCTCTTCTTTTGGTGAAAGAATCCAAAACCTACCTTGGATGGCAGAAGAAACCAAAAAAGGAGCATTAGAAAAATTATATGCTACAACTATTAAAATTGGTTACCCAGATAAGTGGGAAGACTATTCTACAATGGAAATTAAAAATGTAGACCAAGGAGGAAACTACTATGACAACATGAGAAATGCAACCAAATGGGGAGTAGCTAAAAACACTTCTGATTATGGAAAACCAGTAGATAAATCTCGTTGGGGAATGTCACCTCAGACAGTAAATGCTTATTTTAATCCTGTATATAATGAGATCGTTTTCCCAGCAGCAATTTTACAACCTCCATTTTATGACTACCAAGCAGATGAGGCAATCAACTATGGTGGTATTGGAGCAGTAATTGGACATGAGATTTCGCATAGTTTTGATGATTCAGGATCTAGATTTGATAAAAATGGAAACCTAAACAACTGGTGGACAGCGGAAGATTTAGAGCGCTTTACTATGTTAGGAACTAATCTAGCAGACCAATACAGCGAATTAGAACCACTTCCAGGTGTTTTTGTAGATGGTAAATTTACTTTAGGTGAAAATATTGGAGACTTAGGTGGAGTTAATGCTGCATATGATGGACTACAAAAGTATCTAGCAGAAAATGGTGATCCAGGGTTAATCGATGGATTTACACCTGAGCAACGTTTCTTTATTTCATGGGCTACAATATGGAGAACTAAAGCAAGAGACGAAGCAGTTAGAAACCAAGTAAAAACTGACCCTCACGCTCCTGGACATTACAGAGCATATGTACCTTTACAAAACGTAGATGCTTTCTATGAAGCTTTTGATATCCAAGAGACTGATAAATTATATATCAAACCAGAAGAAAGAGTAAAAATATGGTAATCCCATATATCTATTTATAAAAAATGTCCTTCCTTTAATTAGGAAGGACATTTTGTTTGTCAATACTTTGTAAAGCTTCCTGTAAAATTTCATCTTGGGAAAGCTTGTATTTATAATAGGTAGTTTCATCAAAGAGTTGATGTATAAATTCCTCGTATAAATATCCAATGACTTCATTTTGGTGTTTTTCTAATTGAAAAGACAACTTTTTATCTTGCAAAAATACCTTAAAATCACTTAATAGATCCTCTTTGTTAGTTTGTAGATAAATATCTAGTTCTGACAAGTCAAGGTTGCTGAAAAAGCTTCTTTGCTTATCAATAGTTTCGAATACAAAAAAGCTACTCGCATTACTTTTCATTAAAAATTCCATTCCATGTGAAAAGCGGTTTTCTTTACTTTTTAATAATATATCAGGAGTAATCCCTCCATTGGCATAAACCTCTCTACCTTTTAGAGTCAAAAACCTAGTTGTATCCAATGTTTTTTTCCCGATAAGAGGGTTGACTATTTGATTGGTATATGGCAATTGTATTGATCTACCTGAAGGTGTGTAATACCTAGCTGTAGTCAAGCGAATAGCAGATCCATCTCCTAATAGAAATTCTCTTTGCACCAGCCCTTTACCAAAGGTTGTTCTACCAACTATAGTAGCTCTATCATTATCTTGTAGAGCCCCTGCAATAATTTCACTAGCAGAAGCACTATTTTCATTGACTAGAATTAATAATGGCTGTTCGCTAAAGAGATTAGTACTTTTTGCGTAGGTTATCTTTTGCTTATTTTTATGAGACAAGGTTTTAAGAAGCATTTGATTCTGCGGAACCAAATCGTTTAAAATTTTTATGGCTTGGTCCATATAACCTCCAGGATTGTCTTGCAAGTCGATAACCAATCCTTTTATTTGTAAAGCGATTAAAGCCTGCAAAGCAGTGGAAAAATCTGTATACGTGTTTTTTGAAAACGTATTAATCTTGATATACCCATATCCATTATCTAATATGCCACTATAGGTAATACTAGGTACATCAATTTTTTCTCTATGAATAGTTAAAGGCAACAAAGAATCAATACCTGGGCGTTTGACTAATACGCTAACTACGGAATTTACTGGTCCTTGTAGGGCTTTAACAATACTATCTCTAGGAATGTCTTTTCCATGTAATACTGTATTATCGGCCACTAATATTCTATCTCCCTTTAATAAACCACCTCTATAAGCTGGCCCTTTTGGATCACTTTTAAGAACTACTACACTGTCTCTATAAGGATAGTAATGTATGCCTATACCTATAAAGCTACCTTGCATCACTTTATTTATTTCAACCAATTCATCTTTACCCATATAAAAAGAATGGGGATCTAATTGTTGTAAAATTGTAGAAATAACTTTTTGTGAAACTGAATCTAGATCAACGTTATCTACATATTCGGTATCAATAAGATCTAAAAGCTTATTGATCTTTAGTTTTTGATCTTTCGTCTGATTAATGTCTTGTGACCTTAGGCTAACTTTAACCAAAAAGCCTCCTAAGAAGATGCCTAAGCATAAGGTAAGAGATAAGGCAAAAGGCCAAAAAAACTTATTCATACTTGAAAAGTTAATCTAAATTGGTAATTTGTACAACTTCTACTGCTGCTCTTTGAAGAAAATCCACTCCTTCGGTATCTTTATAAGCTTCAATATAAACTACCCGTGTAATTCCTGCCTGATGGATTAACTTACTACACTCTTTACATGGAGACATAGTAATGTATAAAGTAGCATCAGTACAGCTTTGAGTAGAACTTGCTACCTTCAAAATAGCATTTGCTTCCGCATGTAAAACATACCAATGGGTTAAGTTGTCCTGATCTTCACAACAATTTTCAAAACCGGTAGGAGTGCCATTATATCCATCAGAGATGATCATTCGATCTTTTACAATCAAAGCCCCAACCTTTTTACGTTTACAATAAGACAACTCTGCCCATTGTCTTGCCATGCGTAAATAGGCTTTATCGTATCTGGCAATTTTTAGTTCACTATCCATCCTTTAGAATATTTTGAAGTTTAACTTTTATTGAAAACAAAAATACACAAATGTTCTGGTATACCTGAGGTTCTAATAAATGGAATTTTAAGTTTCTACCTAATCTACAAAAGAAAAGCAAATTTCATTTTATTCACTAAAAAGAATATAAATAGTAGACAAATAAAAATCTTACGCAATATATATTGTAAAAAATATAATCTACATAAAAAAAATTCTTATCTTTCTAATACGAAAAGATACTAATTATAAACTTTTAATTATTTACAACTATGACACAGGACGATGATGTATTCGATGCTGACTTCGTAGATAGAAACAGAGGACATTTTGCTTCTATTGTAAGAGTAGCTTTAGCCAATGGACACTGTTCAGCGGAGGAAAGAGAGTTTATTGATCAATTAGCCCATCGCTTAGAGATCACACCACAGGATTATAAGAACATACTTCTGGATCCCACAAAGTACCCAGTAAACCCTCCATATTTAGAAATTAAGAGAATTGAGCGTTTATATGATTTAGCCCGTATGACCTATGTAGGAAATATGCTTGGACCTAAACAAAAAGATATTTTAAAGAAATTTGCTGTTGCTTTAGGTTTTACTAATGATGTAGATTACTTAGTAAGTAAGGCACTATCCTTAATGGTATTAAATGTAGATGAGGATACTTTTGTACAAGAAATTAAAAATATAAAAAAATAAAAAAGCGATCTAAACTAGATCGCTTTTCTTATATTAAATATAGTTAGCCATAAACTCTTCTGCTTTTGCAACCATGTTTTCACTTCCACAAATAAAAGGAACACGTTGGTGTAATTCAGTAGGCTCTACTTCCATAATTCTCATAAATCCATTAGAAGCTTTACCTCCTGCTTGCTCTACTATATATGCAATAGGATTACATTCATATAATAGGCGTAACTTTCCATTTGGTGCTTTTTTAGTAGAAGGATACATATAAATACCTCCTTTTAAAATATTCCTGTGGATATCTGAAACTAAACTTCCAATATAACGGGAAGAATATGGTCTATCTTGCTCTTCTTCTTGGCAGTACTTGATATAGTCCTTGATTCCTTGAGGAAACTGCATATAATTACCTTGATTTACTGAATAGATGTTACCATCTTTAGCAATCTTCATGTTAGGATGAGATAAGTAAAAAGTACCAATTGCAGGATTTAAAGTAAATCCATTAACACCATTTCCTGTTGTATAAACTAACATAGTTGAAGATCCGTATACAATATATCCCGCTGCAACTTGATTATCTCCTTTTTGAAGGAAATCTTCTTTAGTAACAGGAGTTCCACTTGGAGTAACTCTTCTGTAAATAGAGAAAATAGTCCCAACAGAAACGTTTACATCTATATTAGATGATCCATCTAAAGGATCCATTAAAACAACATATTTATTCTCGTTGGTTCCCTTTTTACCTTTAATGGCAATGAAGTCATCCTCCTCCTCTGAGGCAATACCACAAACAATCTCACGATTGATTAGAGTATTGATGAAAATTTCGTTGGCATATACATCTAACTTTTGTTGCTCCTCACCTTGAATGTTAGCAGTACCAAAAGCTCCAATAATATCTACTAATCCGGCTTGATTAACTTGATGACTTACTACTTTGGCTGCTAATCTTAAAGAGTTGATTAATCTAGATAGTTCGCCTGAAGAATATTTGAAATCTTCTTGCTTATCGATAATAAATTCACCTAGGGTTTGATTTTTTTGTGTTGTCATTATGAAAATGATTCTTTAGTTGTGTATATAATTCTGCAAATATCGTTAATTTTGTTCTTCTATTGAAAGAATAACCATTAAAACTAAAACATTATGATTATTAGACCTGCAACCCCAGAAGATATGGGTAGTGTATTGGAACTTATTAAAGAATTGGCTGCCTTTGAAAAAGAGCCACAAGCAGTTATAATCACAGAAGAAGACCTAATTAGAGATGGTTTTGGCGCTAAACCTCTTTTTGAAGCATTAGTAGCCCAACAGGACGATAAGATTATTGGAATGGCATTATTTTACAATAGATATTCTACTTGGAAAGGTAAAACAATTCACTTAGAGGACTTAATTGTAACGCAAGATAAAAGGGGAACTGGAGCTGGAATGGCTCTTTACAAGGAAGTCTTTAAAATTGCTAAAAAACAAAATGTTAAGCGAGTAGAATGGGTAGTATTAAATTGGAATCAACCTGCTATAGACTTCTATCAAAGTTCAGGAGCTGATGTCCTAACAAATTGGAACACAGTTCAGATGGATGAACAAGGAATTAATCATATGTCACAAAGAAAATAATGAGGATATTTAAATTTGGAGGAGCATCAATTTGTAATGCCCAAAATGTTAGAAACGTTGGAAATATTTTGATCCAAAATAATTATCAAGACCTCTTAATAATTGCTTCGGCAATGGGAAAAACTACTAATGCCCTTGAAATGGTAGTTAATAATTACACAAACGATTCCTCTGAACTATCTCAAAGTTTAAGTGCTGTTAGAGACTTCCATTATCAAATAATACTAGATCTATTTTCAGATACTACTCATCCAATGTTTAAAGAACTTGAAGATAATTTACAGGAAATCTCTAGCTTTTTGAAAAATAATAAGTCACCTAACTATAACTTTATCTATGATCAAGTTGTAAGTAAAGGGGAGATTATTTCTACTAGAATACTCCATTATTACTTAGTATCCCTTGGATTCGAAAACCATTGGTTAGATGCCAGGGATTTAGTAGAAACGGACTTCACCTATAGGGATGCCAATGTGAATTGGGAACAAACTACCAAGAAAGTAAATGAGTTAATCCAACCAAACCAATTATATATTACCCAAGGATTCATTGCTGCAGACTCCAATGGTTTTGCTACGACTTTAGGTAGGGAAGGTTCAGATTATTCAGCAGCAATTTTCGCCTATATACTCAATGCAGAAAGTGTAACAATATGGAAAGATGTGCCTGGGGTATTAAATGCTGATCCACGCTATTTCCAAGAAACTACACTTTTAGATGAAATTTCTTATCAAGAAGCCATTGAACTAGCATTTTATGGAGCAACTGTAATACATCCAAAAACCCTTCAACCTTTGCAAAACAAAGAAATACCACTATATGTTCGTTCTTTTGTAGAACCTAGTCTAAAAGGTACAACTGTAAGTAAAAACTATGGGTTAACTCCTCTAGTTCCTTGTTATATTGTAAAAAACAACCAATTGCTAATTTCTATTTCTTCCAAAGATTTTTCTTTTATAATGGAACAAAACATTAGTGATATTTTCCACCTTTTACACCAATATCACATAAAAGTACATGTGATACAAAACTCAGCTATCAGTTTTACTATTTGTGTAGAAGATAAATTTCAAAACTTTTTTAAGCTAAACCAAGAGTTACAAAATAACTTTAAGGTAAGTTATAATGAAAACGTTTGCCTATATACTATCAGACATTTTGACCCTACTAAAGCAAGTCAACTTTTAAAGGACAAAACTATTCTTTTGAAACACGTAAATAGAGAAACCATGCAAATTGTAACTAAGTAGTTATAATTCTGTCAATTATAAAAATTAATTGATAAATATTTTGTAAATTAGACTACAACTTTAAAAGATACCATTATGAAATATATTCAAGAATTTTCATCCATAGATTTTGAAAACGATATTTTGGTAATTGATTATAAAGACCATCAGATTCAAAATCCAGTTGTACAGGTATTTCGTCTAATTGATGAGTTTGTTTATCAAATCGAATATTGTAAAGTATATGTTTCCAAAGCCCATAATGTGGACATCTTTATTAAAGAACCTTTCAAAGGTAAAGTAATCTTGTACTAATTTTTTTAAAACACAATACTAGCTGTCCTAGCTCATATAATTAATAAAAAAGCATGCTTATTGATAATACCATTTCAATAAGCATGCTTTTTTATTTGGCACAAATAACATACTGATAAACAAGCTTAACCTTAATTATTTGCTTTTAAACAAAAGCTACCTTAAGTTTAGGCACACTTTACGACCTAAAAAAATGAATCCTCTAAATAAATACTCTATCTGTTTTTTACCTGATCAAAATACCCTTGAAATTGTGGCAGCAATGAAAACAGACTTATCTAGTGAAATTGGATGGTTTAATAGTAAAAATGCCATTGGTCATATTACTATTATGGAATTTCAAACTACACAACAACAGATTAAAAAAGTAGATCGCTTTCTTGTAGATTGCTGTAGCTATTTTTCTCCAATACAAAGTGAGTTAGAAGCATTTAATAGCTTTCCTAATGGCGCCTTTTTCTTGGAAATAGATCCGATATCTACAAAAACATACCAAGACTATGCTACTGAAATATTTAAAGGTCTTACAATTAAAAACGCTTATAAAAGTACAACGCCCCATCTGACTATAGCAAGAAAATTAACCAGTGGTAAATTGCAACAAGCCTTTGATTTTTTTC
Source organism: Myroides sp. LJL115 (assembly GCF_054871665.1). NCBI lineage: Bacteria > Pseudomonadati > Bacteroidota > Flavobacteriia > Flavobacteriales > Flavobacteriaceae > Myroides > Myroides sp. LJL115. The sequence goes on from NZ_JBTXLS010000038.1 coordinate 9,923, forward strand.
AAAATCCAGCAATCACAATGCAATGTAACCAAATAGCATTGAGAAGGCTAAACCAAGAAAAATTGCAGTTTGAAATTATTGCAACCTATACATTCAAACAGAAAGAAAAAATAGAAAAACAATTAACCCTATTTTAAATAATGAAAAATATAACTAATGACCTTACTTGGGATGAATTTACTAAAGTAGATATGAGAGTAGGTACTATTATAGAGGCTCAAATCTTTGAACAAGCTAGAAATCCAGCCTTTAAACTTTTGATTGATTTCGGAGCACAAATTGGCACAAAAAAGAGTTCAGCACAATTAACAGCCCTATATACCCACCAGGAATTAATAGGCAAGCAAATAATCGCAGTGGTAAACTTCCCTGAGAAACAGATTGCAACCCTAAAAAGTCAATGCCTAGTAATGGGAGCTGTTTTAGGAAAAGAAGTTACCTTATTAACTGTTGATAAACCTTGTGAGAATGGGTTAAGAATTGGATAAAATAAAAAAATCTGTTTGTAAGAATACAAACAGATTTTTTTATTTTATTTCCTTTCAGATGCTTCCAAGTTTACTATATCTATATTTTCTATTATCCTTACCCCGATAGAGTCAGACAAACTTTCACTTATCAATGCTTGAGCAACTGCCTTAACACTCACTGGTGTGGAACTTTTGAAGAGTCCTATACTAGTGATGAACTTTGATACTTGTACGGTTAACTTCTCTAAATTACGTGTAGATCCAGGACGAATTAAAGAACCAGGACGAATAAATACCGTTTTAGGGAAATTAAGAGCTAAAATGGCCTGTTCAACTTGTCCCTTTATTCGAAAATACAACAATGTACTTTTACCATTGGCACCTTTAGAGCTCACTAAACTAAAGCAGTTTACTCCTAAAGATCTACAAATACTTGCAAAATCAGTTACATAACTATAATCTATTTTATAAAAATTACTTTTACTTCCTGCTTGCTTTAAGGTTGTCCCTAAAGCACAAAAGGCCATATCGGCACCTTGTATAAAGGAAGTATCCCAATGTTGCATTTGATCAAAATCTAAAACATACTGTTTTAATTTAGGATGGCTATATTCCATTTTTTTCCTAAGAATAATTTGTACCTCCTCTACCCTATCATCCAACAATAGTTGGGTAGTTAATTCCATTCCTGTGGCACCTGTACCACCGATTATAATAATACGCATATAGATATTTTTAAAAAAAGGGATGTCCATTATAGGACATCCCTTTTAAGAATATTAAACTTTCGAAGGAGCTAACATATGCTTAGGATCTAAGATCTCATCTAAGCGCTCTTTACTAAGAAGATTATTTTCTAATACTAAATCATAAACGCTTTCCCCTGTTTGTAAAGCTTGTTTAGCAATTTTTGTGGAAGCTTTATACCCTATATAAGGATTAAGTGCAGTAACAATACCTATACTACCTAAAACCAATTCTTTATTGTGTTCCACATTAGCTTTAATACCTAAAACACATTTAGTTAAAAGAGTTTCCATTGCATTATCTAACCATTGCATAGACTCCATTAGACTATGAGCAATAACAGGCTCCATAACGTTTAATTGTAACTGTGCTGCTTCCGATGCCATAGTAATTGTCATATCATTACCAATTACTTTAAAACATACTTGGTTTACTACCTCTGGAATAACCGGATTTACTTTTCCAGGCATAATAGAAGATCCTGGTTGCATTGCAGGCAACTGAATTTCATTTAATCCACAACGTGGTCCACTTGAAAGTAATCGTAAATCATTACATATTTTAGAAAGCTTGATAGCTATTTTCTTTAAAGCTCCAGAATAAGCTACAAATCCACTAGTATCTGAAGTTGCTTCTACTAAGTTTTTGGCAGATACAACAGGCTCATCTAATAAAATTCCTAGATTTTTAGCACATAGTTCCGCATATCCAGGTACTGCATTCAAACCAGTTCCAATTGCAGTAGCTCCCATGTTTATTTCTAAAAATCCTTTACTTACATACTCTAAATTAGCAATCTCTTTCTCTAATGTATAAGCAAAACCTCCAAACTCCTGTCCTAATGTCATAGGAACAGCATCCTGAAGTTGTGTTCTACCCATTTTAATTATATTTTCAAACTCGTTAGCTTTTTCTTGTAAACCTTCACTAAGTTTACTTAGAGTCTTAACCACCTTTTGGTTCATGTTGAAAATCGCAACTTTTAAAGCAGTTGGATAAGCATCATTTGTACTTTGAGATAAGTTCACATGATCATTTGGGGAACAATATTGGTATTCTCCTTTTTGGTGACCTAAAAGTTCAATAGCGCGATTAGCTATAACTTCGTTGGCATTCATATTAACAGAGGTACCTGCTCCACCTTGAATCATATCTACAGGAAACTCTTGGTGAAATTTACCATCTAGAATTTCTTGACATGCATCGGCAATTGCTTGGTAAATTGGTTGCTCTAAAACATTTAATTCAAAGTTAGTTTTAGCTGCAGCCCATTTAGTAAGAGCTAATCCTTTAATAAATTCAGGATAATCAGACAATTTACTATTTGAAATTTTAAAATTATCTACTGCACGTTGTGTTTGCACACCATAATAGGCCTGTAATGGCACTTCTAAATCACCGATAAGGTCGGTTTCAATTCTAGTTGATTTCATAATTATAGTTGTTTTATTAATTTTTGTATCGATTTTAACCGTTTACATAATACCATTTTGAAGCAAATTTTTCAAAATAAGAGTTTTCATGGTGAACATGCTCAATTCCTTGATTATCTCTAAAATAAGCTTTAAAATTCACATAATTTCCCTTGGCTTGTAGAATTTCTAATTTAAGCCATGTATTTTCAAGGGACCACTCCATTATATCTTTCTTATTATGGAATTTCCTTTGAGAAGGATGAGTAGTATCTAATAAATATTGAGCATCCCCTATAGCATATGCACTATATCTAGATCGCATAAGTTTCTCAGCTGAATCTGGAAATGCAGTCTTACTAATAAATGGTTGACAACATTGCGAAAACTTTGAACCACTCCCACAATAACAAGGTAAATCTTGCATAACTAATCTAGTTTACGTTGTAGTTCTTCCACAATTTTTAAATACTTACCGTAAATGGCCAATTCTTTGTCTTGTGTAGTTGTATCTAAAATTTGGTAAATTATTTCTTTAAGGGTTTCAATTTTCACGAATGCCTGTTGGCTCTCGCCTTTGGCAATTTGGGCCATTATTGCCATAATTTGCCTTTGTACTTGTTCCTCGTTCATTTTAATGGTCTTTGTTTAGACAAATATATTTTGTTAATAGGGATTTCCATAATTAAAACTTTAAAAAATTCACGTCTACATAAAAAATAATATAGTATAACCTATTTTTCTAATTCAAACTACGTCAATTTTCTCATTAAGACTAATAAATTGAAAAAATACTTGTGATAATACATTTTTTTACAAAATCAATCCATCATATATCCCTTTTTGCAACATAGATTTTCTAACTAAAAAATATAATTGTTTCTTTGTCTTTTAATTTATAGTTATGTCGAAGTTTCGTATATATTTTAGTTGCATCTCTTTGGTATTTATTACCTTGTTTTTTGCCAACTGTGCAAAAAGAGGGAGCATTAGCGGAGGTCCAAAAGACACTCTACCACCAGTTCTAATTCATAGTATACCTAAGAACTATTCTACTAACTTTGATCAAAAGGAAGTGCGTATTTTATTTGATGAGTATATTAAGGTGAATAACTTAAACCAATATCTTATCATCTCTCCTCCAATGGAAAATATGCCAGATATTAGTCCTATGGGAATTCCTAAGAAAACATTAACTATTCGTTTTAGAGATTCACTTGCCCCTAATACCACATACAATATAAACTTTGGTAATGCAATTGCGGACAATAATGAAAACAACGTCTTCCAACAATTTAAATATGTATTCTCTACTGGAGATTATATTGACTCTTTACAATTAAATGGTAGTATATCTACTGCACATCAATTAAAGACAGATAACTTTGTAAATGTAATGTTGTATGAGGCAAAAACTTTTACAGACTCAACTGTATATAAACAAAAGCCTTTGTATGTAACTAATACCTTAGATAGTCTAACTAGCTTTAAATTAGAAAACCTAAAAGAAGGATATTATAAAATAATAGGTTTAAAGGATAAGAATAATGATTATCTATTCAATCCTAGCACGGATAAAATAGCCTTTTTAACAGATTCCATTTATCTGCCAACAGATAAAAAAATTGACCTAGTTCTATTTGAATCTATCCAGGAATTCGCCGCTAAAAGACCTACACAGGAGTCTGAAAATAAATGGTATCTTCCTTATGTAGGCGAAATAGATGATTTAAGTATCAATGTGAAAAAAGGAGATAGTTTAATTAAAAGCACCTATACCTTACTACCGAAAAAAGACAGTTTACAAGTTTGGTTTCCGCAGGTAAAAACAGATTCACTTACAATGAGTGTATCTAAAGGAGAAGAAGTTTTCACCTTAAGACCAAAGGTAAAAATTAAAGAGATAGACTCTTTACAAATCACTGGAACTTCAGGTCTATTACATTATGGCAAAAACCTACAGCTAAGTTCAACTACCCCTATAGAGCACATTGACTTAGATAAATTTACCTTTATAGATCAAGATTCTGTTGCGGTTAGCTTTACTTTGGATAATAAGTATTTAGACCAAGCCTTGGTAGTGAATTTTGAAAAACAAGAATCTACTAAGTATAATTTATCCCTTTTACCAGGGGCTATTACAGATTTCTTTGGAGAGAAAAATGATACATTATCTTATTCCTTTTATACAGGGCCTTATAAAGACTATGGTAACTTAAGTATTTCCTTATCCAATGTAGAAAGTTTTCCAATCATTGTAGATTTAATAGACGACAAGAACAATGTACTAGCTACAAAATACTCTACAGGTGAAACGACCTTAGATTTTGACCTACTAACACCTAACACCTATATTGTGCGTATTTCCTATGACACAAATCGAAATGGAAAATGGGATACAGGCGATTATCTAAAACAAATTCAGCCAGAAAAAAGCGTATTTTTCCCAGAACCAATTATGGTCAGAGCCAACTGGGATCTAATACAACAGATTGATTTATAAAAATTAAATACCCCAAAAAGTTATACACTTTTTGGGGTATTTAATTTTATTTAAAAGTGAAAATCAAAACTATCCGCATCATTTAAAAAACCAAAACGATTCCTTGCTCTTTGCAGCATAGTTAAATCCAAAGTGCAATAACGAACTTGTTGGCCCTCTAGGCTTGAAATAAGAGGTTTTCCAAGATAATCTATCACCTGACTATGTCCAGTATACCCATTGGAGTCTTTATCTAAACCACAGCGATTTACTCCAATAACATACGTCATGTTTTCAATTGCTCTAGCTGGTAGAAGACTATCCCAAGCAAAAATTCTTTGATCTGGCCAACTTGCTACATAAATAAGCAGATCATAACTATTTTTGTTATTACGTGCAAATACAGGGAAGCGCAAATCATAACATACCAAAGGACAAATTCTCCACCCCATATAGTCAACAATGATTCGCTCTGTTCCTTTTTGATAAGCATTTTGCTCTCCAGCTAAGGAGAATAGATGGCGTTTATCATAGTGTTCTAGCTTTCCACAAGGATGGATAAACACAAGCCTATTATAATATTTTTCTTCCTCTTTTACAATTACACTCCCTGTTAGTGCAAAGTTATATTGTTTACACAATACAACTAATTCTTCTAATTGGGGACCTTCCATTGTGATATAACACTTACTGGGATCCATAGTAAAACCAGTGGTAAACATTTCTGGCAAAACCACTAAGTTGGTACCTTTTTCTATGTGTTTTAATTTATCTGAAAAAAACGCCATATTAGCGTCAATATCTTCCCACACTAACGGTGCTTGTATTATTGAAACTTTCATAAATTCTAAACTTTAATCACTCCGAAATTAACCCAAATCTCTTACAATTCAAATAGGAGGCAATTTAAAACAAAAAAGCGGTGAGAAAAACTCCTCACCGCTTAGATATATTATTATAAGTGTGTATGCTTATAAAACAGCTTTTAAATACTCTCTGTTCATACGAGCAATGTTCTCTAAAGAAATTCCTTTAGGACATTCCACCTCACATGCTCCAGTATTTGTACAGTTACCAAACCCTAAGCTATCCATTTCAGCTACCATGTTTAAAACACGGTCAGTAGCCTCCACTTTACCTTGAGGTAATAAAGCGAACTGAGAAACTTTTGCAGATACGAAAAGCATCGCAGAAGAGTTTTTACATGTTGCAACACAAGCACCACATCCAATACAAGTTGCCGCATCAAAAGCGCGATCTGCATCATGCTTAGGAATTGGAATTGCGTTAGCATCTTGTGTATTTCCAGAAGTATTCACAGAAACGAAACCTCCAGCATGTTGAATTTTATCAAAAGCGTTACGGTCAACTACTAAGTCTTTAATAACTGGGAAAGCTTTAGCTCTGAATGGCTCAATATAGATTGTATCACCATCTTTAAACTTTCTCATGTGTAATTGACATGTAGTAATTCCGCGGTCTGGTCCGTGAGCTTCTCCATTAATGAATAAAGAACACATTCCACAAATCCCCTCACGACAATCGTGATCGAATGCTACAGGCTCATCACCTTTCTCAACTAACTCATTGTTTAAAACATCAAGCATTTCTAAGAAAGACATATCAGGAGAAATGTTACTGATAGAATAATCAACCATTTTTCCTTGTGCTTTAGCGTTACTTTGACGCCATATTTTTAGTGTAAGATTCATTTGTTCGAATTTTTACAAGTAAGAATTGCTTTTAAGCGATTCTCAATATTATTTATAACTACGAGCTACCAATTTAATGTTTTCATATACAAGGTCTTCTTTGTGAAGTACTGCATCACTTGGATTTCCTTTGTATTCCCATGCTGCAACGTAAGCGAAGTTTTCGTCATCACGTTGTGCTTCACCTTCTTCGGTTTGGTGTTCTTCACGGAAGTGTCCTCCACAAGATTCCTCACGGTGTAAAGCATCTTTAGCGAATAACTCTCCTAACTCAAGGTAATCAGCAACTTTTAAAGCTTTCTCTAACTCTTGGTTAAAGCTATTTTCTGTACCAGAAACTCTTACTTCTTTGTAGAATTGCTCTCTAAGCTCAGCGATTTCCTTCATTGCTTCGGTTAATCCCTTAGCATTTCTAGCCATACCTACTTTATCCCACATGATTTTACCTAATTTCTTGTGGAAGTAGTCAACAGAGTGAATTCCTTTGTTGCTCATTAATTGAGCAATAGTTGATTTCACTTTAGCTTCAGCTTCAGCAAATTCTGGCAAGTCAGTAGAGATTTTTCCTGTACGAATATCATTAGCTAAATAATCTCCAATAGTATAAGGCAATACGAAGTAGCCATCAGCTAAACCTTGCATTAAAGCAGAAGCTCCTAAACGGTTTGCTCCGTGATCTGAGAAATTAGCTTCTCCTAAAACGTAACATCCTTCGATAGTTGACATTAAGTTATAATCTACCCATAATCCACCCATTGTGTAGTGTACCGCTGGATAAATCATCATTGGAGTAGTATATGGATCCTCATCTACGATCTTCTCATACATTTGGAATAAGTTACCATATTTATTTTCAACAACTTCTTTACCTAATTTATAAACAACTTTAGCGTCATTCTCATCTAAATGTTGAAGTCTAGCTTGTTCTTTACCGTAACGATCAATAGCAGAAGCGAAATCTAAGTAAACTGCCTCACCTGTTGCGTTAACACCATAACCAGCATCACATCTTTCTTTAGCTGCACGAGAAGCAACATCACGAGGCACTAAGTTTCCGAAAGATGGGTATCTTCTCTCTAGGTAGTAATCTCTATCTTCTTCTGCAATTTGAGTAGGTTTAAGTTTTCCTTCTCTAATTGCTACTGCATCTTCTATTTTCTTAGGAACCCAAATACGTCCATCGTTACGTAAAGACTCCGACATCAAAGTTAACTTTGATTGGTGGTCCCCAGTAACTGGGATACAAGTTGGGTGAATTTGTGTAAAACATGGGTTAGCAAAGTAAGCTCCTCTTTTGTGTGCTTTCCATGCTGCAGTTACGTTAGATCCCATTGCGTTTGTAGAAAGGAAGAAAACGTTACCGTATCCACCTGTACAAATTACAACAGCATGAGCAGAGTGACGCTCAATTTCTCCTGTAACTGAATCACGAGCAATAATTCCTCTTGCTTTTCCATCAACAATTACAACATCTAACATTTCATGACGATTGTACATTTTGATTTTCCCACGTCCAATTTGACGGTTCATAGCAGAGTATGCTCCTAATAATAACTGTTGTCCAGTTTGTCCTTTTGCGTAGAAAGTACGAGAAACTTGTACTCCTCCGAAAGAACGGTTATCCAATAATCCACCATATTCACGTGCGAAAGGCACACCTTGAGCAACACATTGGTCGATAATATTTTCAGAAACTTCTGCTAAACGGTAAACGTTAGCCTCACGCGCACGGTAATCTCCACCTTTTACAGTGTCATAGAATAATCTATAAACTGAGTCACCATCTCCTTGGTAATTCTTAGAAGCGTTAATTCCCCCTTGTGCAGCAATAGAGTGCGCACGACGAGGTGAATCTTGATAACAAAATGCTTTTACATTATATCCCAACTCTGCTAAAGTAGCAGCTGCCGCACCACCTGCTAATCCTGTTCCAACAACGATAACATCAATGTTACGTTTGTTTGCAGGGTTAACTAATTTAATGTGGTTTTTATAATCAGACCATTTCTTATCGATTGGTCCTTGAGGTATCTTAGAATCTAATTTCATAATCTATTTCTTTAGGACAATTATACAAAATGAATATACAATGGAATGATTGCGAACAATGCAGGAACTAAATAGCAGAATAAGTACCCTCCTAATTTAATTACTCCATTAATTTTAGGATTATTTACACCTAAAGATTGGAATGCGCTTGCAAATCCGTGTGATAAGTGAAATCCTAGAACAACCATTGCAACAACATATAATAAAGTACTAATTAGTCCAGTGCTTGGATCTTTAAAAAACTCAAAAGTAATTTTATGTAAATCTTTATAACCTTCTGCAATCATTAAGTCAGTACCAGCTTGGTAAAAATCAGTACCTTTCACTACTACAGCACCAGCATCTACTGCTGTTACTTGGATAGGTTGTCCTGAAACTGTCTTGTAAACCATTACAGGATCTGGTTGTCCTTCGATGTTTACAGCAATAGTTTGTAAAGGCATTTGCGTGAAGTGCATTTTAGCCCAAAAGTTAGTCATGTGAGTAACAATGAAAACTAACAATAAAGTACCTAAAACAGCCATATTGCGAGAAGCCCATGTACTATTCGACGCAGCATTGTTCTTTGCATATCCAATTGGACGTGCTTTCTTATTTTGAATAGTTAAAACGATACCATCCACTGCGTGAAACAGTATAGAGATATACGTTAAATAAGATAAAATTTTTACTGCTGGATTAGTTGTCATGAATAATGCATACTCGTTGAATACAGATGCATCACCAAAAATCAATTGAAGGTTTCCCACCAAGTGACCAACCAAAAACAAGCATAAAAATAAACCAGTAAGAGCCATCCAGTATTTCTTTGCAATGGATGACTTTAAAAGTGCAGATTTTGCCATAATGTAATTTTAATTGTTTTCTTAAAAAATCTCTCAAAAATACGGCTTATATAGCATGTACACAACTAACAAGCCCCTATTTATACTGAGTTTAAACAAATAATTATCCTAACTATTTAGCCAAAAAACACATCTATGAAGAGGTTTTTTACAAATAAAAACATTATAGCTTCTAATTGTGTTAAAATATTTTTATTATATCTACAACTGTGTTATTTTTAAAATTAAAACACGATTGAAAATTTTACTTTTATTACTTAATTAACAAGGTATTCTCCATAAAAAAGAACAATTCCACCTCTTTTAGTGGGAAATTCTACCAACCATTACCCCACAACCTAGAAAACCCCACACTCCTATTCTTTAGTAAAATAACAAAACAATTACAATACTTTATAGGATTTCGCAATTGCAATCTTAAGCTAATTGAAAATGGCAGGATAAAGACACATCTGCTTTTTTGTTCAAAAACAACTTACTAAATTTACAGCTTTAAAATACGTAAAATGTCCTTTTCAACTCTACAATCCAATCATGGTACTTTATCATATACTGTACAAGGCCAAGGAAAATGTTTACTTTTTTTACATGGTTTTTTGGAAGACTCATCTATTTGGGAGTATTTTATCCCATATTTTAGTCAGACGCACCAAGTAATCACTGTGGATTTCTTTGGACATGGACGAAGTAGTATAAATTTAGATAGTCCAAATTCTAATCTAAGTGACATAGCTGATGACTTATTTGATTTACTTGGTAGTTTAGAAATAAATAAAGCAACATTCATTGGACACTCCATGGGCGGATATTTAGCACTCGAATTCGCAGAACATTATCCTACCTATGTCCAGCAATTAATACTTATTAATTCTACTGCCATTATGGATTCTGAACAAAAGAAACAACAAAGAGATAGAGCAATTGCAATTATTAAAAGTAATAAGGACACTTTTATTCAACTAGCCATCGCTAACTTATTTACTCTAGAGGCCAAGGAAGAATTAAAACCACAAATCACCCATTTAATTCAGCAAGCAAAAAAAATTCCTACTACAGCAATAATTACTGCATTAGAGGCAATGAAACTAAGGACAGACAAGCAAAAGCTTATACATACTGCTGTTTTCCCTATCTGCTTCATTCTTGGGCAAAAGGACCCTATTATGGATTATAATCTCACAAAACAACAATTAGAAGGAACTAATTGCCAATTAATTAGTTTACCACAAGGTCATATGCTTCATCTAGAAGCTAGACAAGAAATAGAGCAAATTATTTCTTCCTTATTATAAAATACAGCACTTGACTTATTACAATAAAAAAGGGACTGTCTCACAATTGAAGATAGCCCCTTTTTTGTTTAATAAATATCGTATTTTACTTTGTATAATTTAATTATTTAATCTAAAATATAAACTATACCTAATAATTTTCTTCTGAATGACACTCAAATAACCTTTATGAGATAGCCTCTTGTATTTTAGTCAAAAAAACAAAGCTAAGCATTCTCTATAAAATCATCTTGTGGATTTATAATTTCCAATAGTAGTTCTATTAGCTCATCTTTGAAACAATTTAATTTTTCTTGATCAATTAATTGATCAACTTCTTTACCCTCTACAATACCAAAAAACAAGAATCCTTCTCTTCTGTTTTTAAAAGAATATATTCCTGCTTCGATAGCCTGGTTGGGATGTTCTAGTTTATTTTGGTACATTAAAGCATAACAAAGAAGTTGAATAATTTTGTCGTTCTTCACCTCTTTTGTTAAGCCTTCCCAAGTCTTTAAGCGCACATCAGCAGCACTTACTTTTCCCGTCTTATAGTCAATAACTCTAATAATCCCATTCCTACGTTCAATGCGATCTACATATCCAAAAATATTAACACTATAAGGTAAACGAGAATCTTCTATGGTATAAGCCAACTTAGTTTCTAACTCTAATAAAACAATCTCATCTCCTTTTTCTAGAGCAGCTAGTTCTTGATTTAAAAAGTGAAATACATTTCTTTTAGCCACCTCAAAAGCCAGTAAGTTCATTCCCATCTTGTCCTTATCGCTATTATAAACACTTTCAAATTCCTGTTGAACAAATAAATCAGCTTGACTTTTTAGCTTTAGTATAATTTCTCTATTTAAAACATACCCCTTATAAGGAAGGTAAAGTCTTTCCAATGCATTGTGGATAATAGTACCTAGAGTATTTAAAGCAATACTTTCCTCAACCTCATCTAAAGCACGAATACCTAATATCCTTTGTAAATAGAATTCTATTGGGTTCCTTAAGTAATTAGAAAGCGCAGAGGGTGAAAATCCTTTTCCTTGAGAAATTGTCTTTAATTCCTCTTGCAGTAATGTGCTCTTTGGAATTTCCATGGCTTGATAGGCTTTATCTGGTAAGTCAGCAGAATAAGTAAGGTATTCTACCTTATGATTCTCCATAGTCTCTACCTCTAGTTGGGTTAAGAATCTACTTTTTTCCCCTGCATCCATTCCATCACTTTGGGAATTATAGAGTAAATAAATATTCTTTGCCCTTTGTAAAAGATGGTAGAAGTGGTAACTATATATAGCATCCTTCTCTTTAAAAGTAGGTAAGCCTATTTCTCTTTTCACATCATTAGGTATGAAAGAGTTTTGTGCTTTACCGGCTGGAAACTTACCCTCATTAACCGAGGTTACAACCACCGTGTCAAAATCCAAGACACGACTTTCTAATACTCCCATGACTTGCAAGCCTTCTAAAGGCTCCCCTTCAAAACTTACTTCGCTTAGATCCATTATTTGTTTATATAAAGAATAAAGCGTTTCAATATTATGTACTACAGGGTATTTCTGACAGTAGGACACCAAACGAATAAGCATTTGGTAGGCAGAATATAAAAAGGTCTTAGTTAACATTTGATTACTATCCTCTTGGACTAAGTTTTCTTTGATCTTCAAGACAATTTTCACAAGTGTCTCCAAGATCTCAACAGAGGACTTATCTCTCCAGCTCTCAAAGACTAGCTTACGCATTTCAAACTCAGGATGATTTAACCAATCTCCAAAACGATCTAAAGTAAAGAAAGTTAAGTTCTTTTGATTAATCTGCTTAACAATGTCCTCACATTCTAAAGACAAAGTCAAAATTGGATTACTCAACACATCAAGAATTTCCTTATAGTAAACAACATACTGCTTATCTGAACGTCGAATCGCCCCTAAGTGCATTTTGAATATTTTATGTAGTAAAATCTGTACTGGATTACTATTACCACTATACCCCATAGTAATATTCAAACTAGAAACTGACTTTGGTAAACCATGTAAAACAGGTAACAGAAGATTCTCTTCCCCTAAAACTACAGCTACCTTATCTAAAGAAGTTGCTTTTTCAAGAAGATTTTCAACTATTTGGCCTGCAATTTTGGCCTGACCAACACTTTTAGGAGTTTGTATTACCTGAATGTTTTTTTCTTTAGAGAACTCATCAACAATCCATTCAAATTCATTAGTTTTGTAGTAATTCCATTTATTTTTAATCCTTCTTAAAAACAATCCAGCATCATGAGAAGTGTCATTCAAGAAAGTAAGATCTAAATCCCAAAACACTCTTCCTCTTTTCTCTAATAACACATGCTGAATAATTACTTCTTCTGCAGCATTTAAAGCATTAAATCCAGCGAAATAGAATTGTTTATTATTTGATTTTAAATAAGCATCATGATTAGCAACTGCCTCTCTATAGATCAAACCTTGATATCCAATTCTTTTATCTACTAATCGCTTATAGAGATTTTCATAATAAATAGGCATTCTATCCCAAAACTCTAAATACTTAGTGATTAAAGGAGTTCTGCTTTCCAAATCTACTGCCCAATGTTTAATATCTTCTATGTTTTTCAGATAAGAAAAAACATAGGAAGGCTTAAGTAAATAACGATCTATTTCATTAAAGTCTTGTAGTAAGGTCTTTGCCCAGTTGGCAAAATGATCGAAATCATCTCTTTGTTGAGTTTCAATTTCGCAATACACTAAGTAGAATTCAAATAAAAGCTCAATAGAATCAATACTTCTAATACCAGAAATATCCTGAATTAGCTCCTCTATACTAATAATTTCTGGAGCAAAAACACTATTTGAATAGTGTTTTTTCAAACATTCTAATAAGAATATTCTAGCCCTTTTATTTGGTAGAACGACTACCAAATCATCCATATTTAAAGGATAATCTTGTTTTATTTGAGCACTTAAACGTTCTAAAAATGTGACTGTCTTCATAAATTAAAGATATAAAAAAAACGCCTTGATAATTCATCAAGGCGTTTTAATATAATTGTATACGTATAAAATTACTTAACTAATTGTATTTCAACACGTCTATTTAATTCACGTCCAGTTACTGTCTTGTTAGAAGCAATTGGGTCTTGTGATCCGTAACCTTTAGAAGTTAAACGAGATGCGTCAATTCCTTTTTCGATTAAGTATACTTTTACAGCATTAGCTCTGTTATCAGATAATGGAATGTTGATTTTATCATTTCCTGTACTATCTGTGTACCCTGCAATATGGAATTTGCTTGTAGGGTATTCTTGCATAATTTTTGCAATATTATCTAACACTGCATAAGAAGAATTTTGGAAAGTATATTTACCTGTATTGAAAAGGATTGTTTTTCCATACTCATTTAATTGCTTAACATGTTCTTCTTTAATTTCCGGACATCCATTATTAGAAGCAGGACCAGCAACATCTGGACACTCATCTAAATAATCTGGAATTCCATCTCCATCTGTATCTGGCCAAGGACATCCCTTGTTTTCAGCTGGACCAGGAACCTCTGGACACTCGTCTAAATTATCAGGAATTCCATCTCCATCTGTGTCAGGACATCCATTGAATTGAGCTAAGCCTGGTACATCTGGACATTCGTCTAAATGATCTGGAATACCATCTCCATCTCTATCTGGACAACCATTCAAAGAAGCTAGACCAAACTCATCCGGACATTCGTCTAAATGATCCGGAACACCATCTCCATCTCTATCTGGACAACCATTTAAAGAAGCTAGACCAAACTCATCTGGACACTCATCGTACTTATCTAATACTCCATCTCCATCTCTATCTTTTGCACCGAATTGGAAACGTAAACCTGCAAAGTGTTGCATATGAGAAGCAACTCCAACATCAGGAACTCTACTATCATCATATGAATGCTTATAAGTAGACTGAATAGTGAAGGCTACACTTGGAGAAAACCAAAAGTTAAATCCTAAACCTCCATTTACTGTTCCAGCACTTGCTGTCCCAAGGAAAGTATATCCTCCTCCTACTAATAAGAAAGGATCAACAACTTTAGAATTTAATAGTTCTTTAAAACTATACTTAATCTCTGCATCAATTCCGTAATACATTAAATCACCTGGATTATATTTTAAATATCCTTGGCTCTCTGGAGCGATGAATTTAGTTATTTTATTTACAGATCCAGTAATTCCTAAAGAAAAACCATCTCCTAAATAACGTGCAACGTTTAAGTAAGAAACAGAAGGTAAGATATTATAATCTGATGTATTGAAATATCCTCCCATACGATGTGAGAATCCTTTTGCTGAACTCACTTTGGTATTTACAGCATTTGCTCCAATACTTACTGACCACGGGTGATCAGCATCTTGCGCCTGCACAGACAAACCTGCACACAGAACAACGGCAGCGATAAATTTGTTGAAATGTTTCATAAATTTTCTATTTTATCGATATTTAAGTCAAAATTAAGATTAATCCCTAACATTTACAAGAAATATAGGGGTTAATCTTAATCAAATTAAATAACCTTTAATTCTTTTCCTACTTCAATAAAGGCTGCAATAGCTCTATCTAAGTGCTCTTTAGTATGAGCTGCTGATAGTTGTACTCTAATTCTAGCTTTACCTTTAGGTACCACTGGGAAGAAGAATCCAATTACATATACTCCTTTTTCTAAAAGGCGGTCAGCCATGTCTTGTGACAATTTAGCATCGTATAACATTACAGGAACAATCGCAGAATCTCCATCGATGATATCAAAACCTGCTTCTTGCATTCCCTTTTTAAAGTAATTAGTATTCCATTCTAAAGTATCACGTAATGTAGTATCCTTTTCTAAAAGCTCAAAAACCTTAATAGAAGCTCCAACAATCATTGGTGCTAAAGAGTTAGAGAATAAGTAAGGTCTTGAACGTTGTCTTAAAAGCTCAATGATTTCTTTCTTACCTGTAGTATATCCTCCCATTGCACCTCCAAGAGCTTTTCCTAAAGTACCTGTGATAATATCAACACGCCCCATTACATTCTTTGCCTCTAATGTTCCTTTTCCAGTAGCACCAATAAAACCAGCAGCATGACACTCATCTACCATTACTAATGCATCGTACTTATCTGCTAAATCACAAATTTTATCTAACGGAGCAACTAGACCATCCATAGAGAATACTCCATCAGTAACGATGATTTTAAAACGATGTCCTGCCTCGTTTGCTTTTATTAACTGCGCCTCTAAATCTGCCATATCATTATTTTCATAACGATAACGTGCTGCTTTACATAAACGAACTCCATCAATAATAGAAGCGTGGTTTAAACTATCTGAAATAATAGCGTCTTCTGCAGTTAATAATGGTTCGAAAACTCCACCATTTGCATCAAAAGCAGCAGCATATAAAATAGTATCTTCTGTTTGATAAAAATCAGCGATTTTTTGCTCTAATGTTTTGTGAATATCCTGTGTTCCACAAATGAAACGAACAGAAGACATACCAAATCCATGAGAATCTAAAGTATCTTTTGCAGCCTGAATAACTTCAGGATGTGAAGACAAACCTAAATAGTTATTAGCACAAAAGTTAAGTACTTTAGCTCCCGAAGAAACTGTTATTTCTGCATCCTGTGCAGAAGTGATAATTCTTTCTTTTTTAAATAATCCATTATCTTGGATTTCAGCCAACTCTTTTTGAAGATGTTCTTTAATTTTTCCGTACATATACTAAAATTTTAATAGCATTCTATATTGATTACTTTACAAATGTATTATATTTAAATCATCCGTTGTGTATAACAGCACTTTTTTAATCACCTTATAGCCCATCTGCTCTAAAGATTGTCCATAAGACAAAACTTGTTGCACATACTTAGGTTCATGTTTTCCTGTCTTATAATCTAATACCAAACAATCTCCATTTGGTTTAATAACCACTCTATCTGGTATAGTATTTCGAGCCCCTCCTTGAATAATCACCCTCTCATTATAAACTTTATTGTCCTTAGAGAAAAAGTCAACTAATTCAGGGTGCGAAACTATTCGCTCTAAAATATCTCTAAAAGCATCTTCTTGAACACTTTGGATTAATCCTTGCTCAAGAGCTTGCTCCATTGCTTTATCTATATCACTATAATCTCCTATAAAGGACATAATTTTATGAATAAGATTTCCATATTCAATACTTTTTTGGCTTTCAGAATCCCACATTAAAGCTTCTTTTTGAGCAATTTTAATTGCGCTAAATTCCAAAGACTCTCTAACTGGGTGTATCATTTTATTGCTCAGGTCCAAATCATGATCTTTTGGACTTGATACTTTCTTTGCACAACCAAACTCATAATAAAGTACACTAGGATTATAAAGTCCTTTATGTACTAAGAAATCTAAGAACAACTTAGATAAATTGTTAGAGAAATCACCTTTTGCCGTAGTATTATGTGAACTAATAACAAAAAGTTGTTCTTCTGCTCTAGTAAGGGCTACATATAAAACATTGATATTATCTAATAAAGTCTGTTGCTCCTTTTCCAGGTAAATTTGCTGTGCTAAAACCCCATATTGCTCTACCTCCTTTTTAGGATCAACTAGGGCCTTAGGGAAATTTATATTAGGATCTTCTTGATCAAAATCAACCCACAACTTATCTCTATCTGGTCTGGAGTAGTCCTCTTCTGCAAAAGGGAAGATAACAACTGGAAATTCTAACCCCTTTGATTTATGAATGGTCATGATTTGAACTGCATTTTTACCCTCTGGTGTTGGGATACTAAATTTCTGGTAATTCAATATCCAATACTCTAAAAAGTCACTAATACCAAAGTGGTTTTTTAAACTTTTCTCCAACACTAAATCTAAAAAGTACAACACATAGGAGTTAGCCATTTTATCTGGCATAAATGCGTGAATAATGGATTCAACAGCATCATATAAGGACCTACTTCTACAAAAATCGAATATAATTGGAACACCTTTTTCCTTTAACCAAAGTTCAAATTCTGCTTCACTTTTCATGTTTAATCCTTCACGGATAAAATCATGACGTTCTTGTTGGATTCCGTTTTTACAAGCTACATAATATATTAAGCCAGTTTTTGCTTCTAAATCTTTATCATTCTTTAAATAACGAAGAACTTGAATGATCAATTTCACTTCACTAGCATTATTAATTAACAATGAATCAGAAGAAAGAATATCTATTTCATTTTCTGTAAGATAATTGGCTAAGATTACTCCGTGATTTCTCTTTCGAGTCAAGATTACAATATCTTGTAGTTCAAAACCATTTTCAACTGCTTTTTGAATAGTCTTTAAAGTTGCTTGAGCATATAAAAGATCTTTATCTATCCCTTGCTCTTTATCCTGTGGAGTTACTTTTTCGATAAATTCTAAAGCTACATATCCTCCCTTTTTGCTATTTGTATTTTGTGAGCTTTGATTCTCATATAAATTTTTATAATCCTCCTTATTGAAATACTCTCCTACTTGTTTAAAAAAATCATTATTAAATTCAATTACCTGTGCATAACTACGATAATTAGTATCTAAATGAACAGTTTTTTTACTTGGGTTAGAGAAAGGATTATCTGTATTACTTAAGGCTATGAATTGTTCTGCCTTACCACCACGCCAGCGATAAATGGATTGTTTTGGATCCCCAACTATCATTAAACTTCCCTTATTACCAGCAAGATCTTGACCTGCCAATGCATTATCAATTAAAGGAATTAAGTTCTGCCACTGCATTTCCGAGGTATCTTGAAATTCATCAATGAAGAAATGCTGGTACCTTTCCCCTAATCTTTCATAAATAAACGGTGCAGGTTGATCCTGAATTTGTTCATGTATGATAGAGTTAAACTGGGTTATTGATAAAATATTCTTTTCTTCTTGAATCTTATCCATTTCCAAACTAAGGGTATTTAATAAAGATAAAGGAGTCAAGTTTTTTAAAAAAGCTATGTATAACCCTCTTTTGGCATAATTCTCATATACTGGCTGTAATAATCTAAGAAACATAGGCACGTAAGACTCTATTAAATCCTTATCCTTTGCTGTTTTCTTTATTGCCACATCGTCAAACTCTAAGTAACTTCTTTGAGTAGCTTTTGGATCATCGGTAATAATTGCATCAATATGGTTAAAAAACGTACCTCTTGAAAAAGAAGCTGGATCCATACCATTATCTAAAATAATAGCCTTGATCTTCTTAGCTTGTTCTATATTAAAGCTAGTTAAATCCTTTATTGTCTTCTTTAAATAATTGCGTACTTCTACAAAATCTTCTAATGTTTTATGTGCAAAAAGTCCTATCTCTTCCCTATGGTTTTCATTTAATAATAAAAAACCAACTTCTTTAAGCTCCCTAGTTATATCCCAACTTTTATCATCATCTGCCTTGTCAATGGAGAAATCAATAAGCAAGTTGGTTAATTGTTGGTCAACTCCCGCTTTGGCAATTACAGCATCTACAGCTTCTTGTAACAGCTCATCGGAATCCAAAGAAACCTCAAAACTCATTGGCAGGTCCAAATCAAAAGCGAAAGAACGAATAACCCTATGAGTAAACTTATCAATGGTAGAAATATCAAAGGAAGCATAATTGTGAATAATACTCTTGATAATACGTCCACTTTTACTTCGTATCACTTGCTCGGTCAAATTAGTCTCTTGAATAATTTGATCAAGCATCCCGCGAAACTTAGGATCGACTTCTTTTTTCGAAAAATTATCCAAACATGCCACCACCCTAGTCTTCATCTCGGCAACGGCTTTATTTGTAAAAGTTATTGCCAGAATCTTTCGATACGCATCATCTTGCCTATCTAAAAGTAGTATTTTCAGATACTCCTTAACTAAAGTATGCGTTTTTCCTGCGCCCGCAGAGGCGTTATATATTGAAAATGAAGGAGTTTCAATCATTATAAAGACTTTAAGTGTTAACGCTAATTAACCATTCTACTATTTCATATTAAGCATAAAATGCCTAAATTTGAAATAAAATTAATACTAATCTTTAAATAATACGAATTATGGCTTTCGAATTACCTAAATTACCTTATGCTTACGATGCATTAGAACCAAATATCGATGCTCGTACAATGGAAATACACCATACAAAACACCACCAAGCTTATACAACTAACTTAAATAATGCTATCGCTGGTACTGAATTAGAAGCAAAATCAATAGAAGAGATATTAAAAAACCTAGACATGAATAACGCAGCAGTGCGTAATAATGGAGGTGGTTTTTATAACCATAACTTATTTTGGACAGTAATGAGCCCAAATGGTGGAGGTTTACCTCAAGGAGAATTAGCAGCTGCTATTGAAAAAGATTTTGGTTCTTTTGAGAACTTTAAAGATGCTTTTTCTAAAGCTGGAGCTACTCAGTTTGGTTCAGGATGGGCTTGGTTATGTGTGAAAGATGGAAAGTTATCAGTTTGTGGTACTCCAAATCAAGATAACCCATTAATGCCTGGTGTAACTTGTCAAGGTACTCCAATCTTAGGAATGGATGTATGGGAACATGCTTACTACTTAAACTACCAAAACCGTCGTCCTGACTATATTACAGCTTTCTTTAATGTTATTAACTGGGATGAAGTTAGTAGAAGATACAACGAGGCTAAGTAATTAGCTTTTTAATACCATCTAAAGGGGCTGTCTCTAAAGAAAAAGAGACAGCCCTATTTTTTTGCATTTTACTTCTGTGTGATTTTCGGTATTTTTCTAAATATGCGAAGCTCAGACATTGGAAAAATATATTTTCGGTATTTTGGTGTAAAAAGAGGCATTTTATGCCACTCTTTTTCTAATATTCTGTGCGATTGCCAATAATCCGAACTCTAA
>NZ_JBTXLS010000039.1:0-28914 GCF_054871665.1 Myroides sp. LJL115
AGTTTTGTCCTCCATACTACATTAAATAAGCAAGTACTAAGACGAGCAGGTTATCCATCTCTAAATGACATCTACTTAAAAGTATCGTAAAGTTAAGAACCGCCTTGGTACGGAACCGTATGCCGGGTGGTGTGAAAGGTCGGCTGAAGAAATAATCTTCAGCCTCCTATTCTATTCTTGTTTTTTTAAGGCTCTATTTAACGTTCTAGTAGTTATTCCTAAATATGAGGCAATATCTTCTTTGGTTAAATTGACATTTTGCAGCTTTTGCAGCTCTATGAGCTTCTCCAAAGCATGTTCTACCGTATAAAGCTGTTGAAAAGAAGCTTTGCTACTTGTATCGTATAGTCGAAGGGCTTCGATATGCAATAAAGTGTGATTAAAAGTTAAGTCGGTTTGCAATAGGTGTTCAAAAACCGAAGCTGGAATAATATAGGCTTGTACTGGAGTAATTGCTTGAACGGAACAAAGGCAATTTCGTTTTGAAATCATTTCAATTTCTCCCATTATTTCACCAGTGCTCAAAAACTCAGGAATATACTCTTTTCCATTTTCTTCTGTGATATAGCATTTTGTAATACCTTCCTTGATTACAATAACTTTAGTTACAGCATCTCCCTGATTTAAAATCTCCTCTTTCGGTTTAAAAGTCTTTAGCAAAATTTTGTCACTAAAAACCTCACTTTGCGCAAGGCTTTCTATATAAGATAGGAATTCAATATTTTTTCTTAACATTTTTTTATCTGCTTAAGGACAAATGTCCTATAAAGGTTATATAATTATTTAGAGATTTGCACTATCAAAATTAAGGAAATATCTATTATAATATACAGTTAGTGTATGTGTTTTTATAAGTTTAGTGTTTATAGATATTACTTAAGTGTTGTGTGATATAATTGTGTACATCACAATAAAAGTGATAATGTGTATTTTCAAAAAATGGGAGAACTAAGTAAGTGGAGTTTCTCCCATTTTTTATTTATTACTTTTTAAAATAAAGTACAAAAGTAATGATTTTGTTTTAAATCAAAGTACAGTAGTTTTCAATTAACGCTTTAGTAATAGAAGGCAAAAGACAGATAAAAAAGCAATAGATAAGACCCCTTAAGTGGATATTTATATATTTGCAACTTGAAAATGTATTTTTTATTGACCTTATGAAAACACCTTTTAAAGTATTCTTGGCTTTGTGTGCAGCTACGGCTGTTGTTTCTTGCCAAAATAAGTCCGAATCTGCTTCGCCTATTCTTGTAGATAATCAAAGTTTTGCAGAAATTAATAATGCTAAAATAACCCATTTACTATGGGATGTTGAGGTAGACTTTAATCAAAAAATTATAAAAGGAAGCGCAGAGTATGATTTTCAAAACAATAATGCCACAAGTATTGTCTTTGATACAGATCATTTGATAATTGACTCTGTACAAGTTCAAGGACATAGTGCCAAATGGGAATTAGCCCAAAGAGACTCTATTAAAGGATCTGCTTTAAGGGTTTTTATAAGCGATGCAGATACTTTGGTTAAAATCTATTATCAAACAACGCCAAAAGCTAGTGCCTTACAATGGCTAGAGCCTTCTCAGACTCATGATAAAAAGTATCCATTTTTATTAACCCAAGGCCAGCCAATTTTGACAAGATCTTATATTCCTATTCAAGATACCCCAAGTATTCGCCTTACGTATAATGCAAAGGTAAAAGTTCCTAAAGATTTGATGGCTGTAATGAGTGCTACTAATGCCAAAGAGAAGAATGATTCGGGAGTGTATCATTTAGAAATGGACCAGCCCATAGCGCCATATTTAATTGCATTAGCTGTTGGGGATTTACATTATAAGGCAATTGATCAGCGTACAGGAGTCTATGCAGAGCAAGAATTGCTCTCTAAAGCTTCTTGGGAATTAGCTCAATTGGATACTATGTTGCAAGCTGCAGAAGAACTTTACGGACCTTACCCATGGAAGCAATATGATGTGCTTATTTTACCGCCTAGCTTTCCTTTTGGAGGGATGGAAAATCCCCGTTTAACTTTTGCTACTCCAACTATTTTAGTCGGCGATAGATCTTTAACCAATTTAATTGCACATGAGCTAGCTCATTCTTGGTCTGGTAACTTAGTTACAAATGCCACATGGGATGACTTTTGGTTAAACGAAGGCTTTACGGTGTACTTTGAAAGACGTATTATGGAGAAGGTATTTGGTAAAGATTACGCTGATATGATTAGTGTAAATGGTTATCAAGATTTACAAACCTCTATGAATCTTATAGATAATCACTTTACTTCTTTATATGTGGATTTACATGATAGAAATCCCGATGATGCTTTCTCTGATGTTCCTTATGATAAAGGTTATTTGTTCTTAAAAATGCTAGAGGATCGCTACACTCGAGATACTTTTGATGTTTTTGTCCAAAAGTACTTTGCGGACAATGCTTTTCAAACTATGACTACAGCTAATTTTGTAGACTACCTAAAGGAAAACTTAACCCATGGAGAGGATGATTTTGTTCAAAACTGGATTTATGATACAGGTTGGCCAATTGAATTTCAAAAGCCAAATTCCTCCTTGTTAGATCAAGTAGATAGGCAATACAAACAAGATGTGGCGTCTTTTAGTGAAAAGGAATCTTTTGAAAAAAGGCCAACGGATTGGTCTACCAATCAATTTGTACATTATATTAGGTCCATTGATACCCAAAGCCTAAGTAAAGAGGATTTAGCTAAAATAGATCAATTATACGATTTTACAAACAGTAATAACGCAGAAATACAGTGTGCTTGGTTTGAGAAATCCTTTTTATTACAATACGCTACCGTAAATGAGAATGCCACAGCATTTATGTCTACAGTTGGTAGGAGGAAATTTCTAGAGCCTTTGTATTTGGCTTTAGTTGATTCGGGGCAAATAGACCTAGCAAAGCAAATTTATGCCCAAGCAAGAGAGAACTATCACTTTATAGCTAGGCAAACTATCGATAATTACTTGAATTATTCTGTGGAATAATAAAATATAAAGACCGTTGTAAATAAAAAAAAAAGGAAAAAAGATTTCCTTTTTTTTTATTTAATTTAACTAAGCTTAACATTTTAAAGGCCTAAAAGAGGGCAAGTAGTAACTTGTTTTGGTATATTTTACTTTTTGTATGGTATTTTTAAAGTTAATTAAATTAATATTTTATCATAATTACTGAAGTTAACTTATTATTTTGTAGATTTAATTGAGTTTTAGTAAAGGTTTTAAGTTAATTTAAAAACTTTTAAGTATGAGAGGTTTAAAATTTAAAAGTAGGGCTATGAGTAAGAGGTATTTAGTAATTGTTGTTGTAAGCTTAGGTTTATTATTGGGAGGCTTAGCGGGGTGCTCCACGGATGACAGTAATAATGATCGCGATCCGAATCCAGTTATGGAGGTGAATTTACATAATATAAGTAAAAAGTGGACTGCAGCTCATTTTAATTTTTCAAGTTCAGCCAATGACTATAAACTTGAGAAGAGTTTATTGCAAAAATCTGTTTTCATCATTTCTTTATTAAAGGGAGGAGATCTTGAGGGAATTAATAACTATGATTTGGAAAAGTACAGTGGGAGTTTTGAATTGGAGGCGGGAGTTATTAAAGTGGCATTAAATGACGGTTCTATCTATAAATTTAAAGTTAGCGAATTGCGTAGACGCACTATGCTACTTAAACCTATAGATAGTGCTATAGTAGAGTCTATAGAGTTAGTGACGCCTTAATACAATTTTTGAGTTTGTAAACATAAGTAGCCATTAATACCAAAAGGTGTTAATGGCTACTTATTTTAGAAGTGTTTCTAAAAGAGATAGTATTTCAAAAACAATTTTTTTGGTTTTATTATGGCATTTTAGCTATTAGTGAGATTTAAATATTGCTTTATAAAATAAAGTATCGAATTGTATTATGTTTCATTTAATAGTTATTATTTTGTTTATTTAATGTGTTATGATTTATTTTTGTGATGAATATTCAATTCTGTATTAAGATTATTGCATTTGTTTGTTTGTGTTAGCCTTGTTGGGGAATATTTAGTTTGATTTTTGTTTTGTTACACTTGTCATACTTTTATATATTTGCCATTATTTAATTTTATTCTAAATAAAAACAAGCTTTAAAATGATAAGAATTTTACTAGTTCTTATACTCCTAATACTTTCCTTTATCTCCATTTTTATTGGAGTTAAGGATATATCTATTTTCAATATCCATCAGTTTACTCAAGATGAGGTAATGGTTATTTTGGTGAGTAGAATCCCAAGGATGATTGCCGTATTGATTGCTGGGGTAGGTATGAGTATTTCAGGTTTAATCGTGCAACAAATTTCCTTGAATAAATTTGTGTCTCCTACCACAATGGGGACCTTGGATGCCTGTAAAATGGGTATACTCTTTAGTATACTGTTATTTCCTAGTGGCGGGATTTTTGTTAAAATGACTTTGTCTTTTGTTATTGCACTTTTAGCTAGTATGGTGTTTTTAAAAATATCCTCAAAAATAAAAATGAGGAATATTATTTTTGTACCGTTAGTAGGTATTGTTTTTGGTAATATCTTAAGTGCTATTTCTACTTTCTTTGCCTATAAATACAATTTGGTGCAAAATATGGAAGGGTGGCTAATTGGGGATTTTTCAGCTATTTTAAAAGGAAATTACGAGATATTATACCTAGGAGTACCAATTGTCTTTTTAAGCTATTTATATGCCAATAAGTTTACCATTATAGGCCTAGGAGAAGATACTGCTAGTTCTTTGGGATTAGATTATAAGAAAATTACCTATTTGGGATTGTTTTTTGTAGCTATCACCTCTACAGTAGTTGTTTTAACTGCTGGTGTTATACCTTTTCTAGGACTTATTATTCCAAATATCGTAAGCTTAATGTTTGGGGATAACCTTAAGAAAACCATTAGCTATACTGCTTTAATTGGAGCGATTTTCTTATTGATTTGTGATATGATTAGCCGTCTAATTATTGCTCCATATGAAATTCCAATCGGCCTTACAGTAAGTATTATTGGAGGAGTTATTTTCTTGGTATTAATCTTTAAAAAGACTAAAAATGTTTAAGAATAAGGTTATCACCATTTTATTTGTAGCTCTACTGTTTTGTATCGCTATTTATATGTTCACCTTTACGGGGACTAAATTAGATTACGTTTTACCAAGAAGAGGGTATAAGGTATTAGCTATGCTACTTATTTCTTTTGCTATTGGGTATTCTAGTATTGTTTTTCAAACCATTGCAGCCAATAGAATCTTAACACCTTCTATTATGGGGTTTGATTCTTTTTATTTGCTTTTACAGAGCTTACTTGTTTTTGCTTATGGGGATAGAACCTTTCAAGTGCTTAATACCCAGGCTAACTTCTTTGTTTCAGTAGCTTTAATGTTGCTTTTTGCCCTGGCAATGTATTATGCCATATTTCGCAGACAAAGTAAGAGTATGTATCTTTTGTTATTAGTAGGACTTTTAATGGGAACGCTTTTTAGAAGCTTCTCCTCCTTTATAGTAATGTTAATTGATCCCAATGAGTTTTTGATTATTCAAAATGCAATGTTCGCCTCTTTTGATAAAATTAATCTTCATTTATTAGGAGTCTCTGCTGTAATTCTTGTGGCTGTGATGCTATGGGGGGTACGTTATTTTAGATCTTTAGATGTAATGAGTCTAGGTAGAGAGAACGCTATTTCTTTGGGCGTAGATTACCATGGGGTTATTCGCGCCAATTTAATGCTTATTTCAGTTATGGTTGCCATTTCTACGGCTTTGGTAGGACCTATTACTTTCTTAGGTGTATTGGTAGCAAATTTAACTTACGAGATTTGTAAGAGTAGTAAACATATATACATGGTAAGTACATGTTGTCTTTTAACTTCGGTTACCGTAATTGGAGGGCAGTACTTAGTAGAACATTTGTTTAATATGTCTACCACAATTAGTATTATTATTAATTTTGTGGGAGGTATTTATTTTATTTATTTATTATTAAAGAGCAATAAATCATGATAGAAGTTAAGAATATTCGTAAGGCTTACGGAGAGAAGATGATATTGGATGATGTGTCGGTTAACTTCCCAAAGGGAAAAATTACCTGCTTGGTTGGTGGTAATGGAACTGGTAAGAGTACACTTCTATCTATAATAAGTAGATTGGTAGCTAGAGATTCTGGAGAGATTAATTTATTAGATCAAGATGTTACTGGTTTTACAAGTAGAGATTTTGCAAAGCGTTTATCTATCCTAAAGCAAGCCAATAATCCTAATGTTCGATTAACAGTAAAAGAATTAGTATCCTTTGGACGTTTTCCTCACAGTCAAGGTAGGTTAACGGGCTATGATATGGAGAAAATCGATGAGAGTTTGGACTTTATGGGACTTACCTCAATGAAGGATCAGTATATTGACGAGTTAAGTGGTGGGCAAAAACAGCGTACTTTCTTAGCCATGGTACTAGCTCAAGATACGGAGTATATTCTACTAGATGAGCCTTTGAATAACTTGGATATGAAGCATTCAGTGGAGATCATGAAGATTTTACGCGTTTTAGCTGATCAATATGGGAAGACCATTATTATTGTAGTTCACGATATCAACTATGCTTCGTCTTATGCAGATTATATTGCGGCTGTAAAAGACCATAAGATTATTCATTTTGGACCTACTCAGGATATAATTACGGAAGACATTATGAAAGAAGTTTTCGATATCGACATGACTATTGTGGATAACTGTGATAATAAAATATGTATATACTTTAAGTAAACTATCAATACTATATAAATATGAATAAATTTTTAATAAGCTGTTTAGCAGCATCAATAGGGCTTTTGGTTTCTTGTAAAGACACTAAAACTCAACAAGAGGATCCTAATGTAAAACAAATTACGGTGTCTCACTTATCAGGAGAAACTAAAGTGAAAGAAGATCCTAAAAATGCAGTAGTATTAAACTATGGTGCTTTAGATACATTTGATGAATTAGATATTCCTGTTAAAGGACTTCCAAAAACTAATTTGCCTTCGTATTTACAAGAGTATGGCAAAGATGCCTCTATTGTAGATGTTGGTGGGATTAAAGATCCAAACCTGGAGAAAGTAAATGAATTGGATCCTGAGATTATTATTATTTCTGGTAGACAAGCTCCATTATATGATGAATTAAGCAAAATTGCTCCAACAATTAATCTTGAGATAGATCCAGCGAATTATATGGAATCCTTTAAAGCCAATCAACGCATTATTGGTGAGCTTTATGGTAAACAAGATCAGGTTGAGAAAGAACTAGAGGATATTGACAAAAGAATTGCTCATATTAACGAATTGACTAAAGACTCTGATAAAACTGCTTTAATGGTGTTAGTAAACGAAGGTCGTTTTAGTGTTTATGGACAGGGGTCTCGTTTCGGAATTATCCACGATGTGTTCGGTTTAAAACCTGCAGATACTAATATTCAAGCTGCTAGCCATGGACAAGCAATCTCTAATGAGTTTATTAAAGAAGTAAACCCAGATTACTTATTTGTAATTGATAGAGGTGCTGCAGTTAAGCGTACTAAAATGACAAAAGAGGAATTTGCAAACGAGCTTATCAAACAAACTAATGCTTATAAAAATGATAAAATCATTTTCTTAGACGC
Organism: Myroides sp. LJL115; assembly: GCF_054871665.1. Classification (NCBI taxonomy): domain Bacteria; kingdom Pseudomonadati; phylum Bacteroidota; class Flavobacteriia; order Flavobacteriales; family Flavobacteriaceae; genus Myroides; species Myroides sp. LJL115. Next base: position 7,659 of record NZ_JBTXLS010000039.1, read on the forward strand.
AGAAGTTTGGTACTTATCAGGTGGCGGACTTAAGTCTATCAAAATGATGGTAGAAGAAATAGAAGATGCTGTAAACTAATTATAGCTTGAGTATAAAAAAGGAGCTGTCTCACAATTGAAGACAGCTCCTTTTTGTTTTAAAAAATATTGAGTTTTACTTAGTATAATTTTATTATTTAATCTAAAATGTAAATTATACCTAATAAATTATTTCAAAATGACAGCGAAGTAATCTCTATGAGATAGTTCCCCTTTTTTTGTGCTATATTTTGGGTAGAATTAATCTATTTCGTCTATAACAGGAACAGGACGTTTACTTTCGTTAATAGCAACTAGGGTAAAGTTTCCGGTGATTGCTTTTTCACGTCCTTCTCTATACATGCTTTCTACAAAGACATCAACGCGAACATCTAAACTAGTTCTTCCTACTCTGGTGACTGTTCCGATTAGCTCCACTAGAGTACCTGCTGGAATAGGGTGATTGAAATCTACCTTATCACTAGATACCGTTACAATTGGCTTGCGACAAAAGCGAGTTGCTGTCATGAAGGCAATTTCATCCATGATGTAAAGTACCGCTCCACCAAACATAGTATTGTGGTGATTAGTTTGTCCTGGGAAAACTGCACGGAAAACATGGGTTTGAGAGTCTTTGATTTTTTTTGCGATTCTTTGTTCTCTATTTGTTAATTGACTTTCCATAGTAATTAAATGTTTTTTTGAGTTTTTTATCCCACTGTCTAATAGGCTAATCAAAAATTCTAACAATAGATAACAAATTTCTACTTATAGTGTAGGTAGAAGCTATCCTGTTACTTTGATTCGCGAAAGTCAGGTGGTTTGTTTTTGTTTTTTTGGTGGTCTGACTATTAAAATATAATTCTAATTCACAGTTGCGCGACAGTTCGTGAGTTTCACACGATTCCCCAAACTAATATAGTAACGTTATTTTGTCACTTTATTGGTGCAAAGATAGTAACTAAAGGCAAAATAAAAGTTTTTTATATTTTATTTATCATAAAATGAGTGCTTTTTATTTATTAGCATTCATTTTTATTGGTTTTACTGTTGTTATATCAAGTTTCTATGTAATGTTAATTGGATAATTTCCTATAAGGGGAGTTATTGGTTTTGTTTTAGGTAAGGGGAAAGTGTATAAAATTTATTTTTTTAATATAAGTAGTGAAAAAAAGATAAACTACTAAAGCTATAAAAGAGTTTAATTATTAAATTTGTAGTATTGAATTACAAAGGTGCTTGATAGAAGTAGGGGGTATTCTCTATTTATAATAGTATTTTATGGAATACTTCTTATCTTAGTACAACTCGATTTGTGAAAGCTTTGCTTTGCTGGCTTTTTTAGGCAGTATTCTTGTAAAGACAGGGAATAATAAAAGAACTACACAATTTTTACATATGAGACAAAACACAATAACACAGACTGATTTTTCTTTTGAAAATCAAACTTCGGTTTACAAAGGCAAAGTAAGAGATGTTTACACTATTGACCATAAATATTTGGTGATGGTTGCAACGGATAGACTTTCTGCTTTTGATGTGGTTTTACCTAAAGGAATTCCTTATAAAGGGCAGATTTTAAATCAAATTGCCACTCGATTTATGGAGTTAACAAAGGATATAGTTCCTAATTGGCTTATTGGGTGTCCAGATCCAAATGTGATTGTAGGAAAGGCTTGTACTCCTTTTAAAGTAGAAATGGTTATTCGAGGTTATTTGGCAGGTCATGCCGCTAGAGAATATCAAAGTGGTAACAGGGTTATTTGTGGGGTAGAGTTGCCAAATGGCTTAAAGCAAAATGACAAGCTTCCATTTCCCATTATCACTCCTTCTACTAAAGAAGACCTAGGACTACATGATATGGATATTTCTGCAGAGCAGATTATTCAAAAAGGGATTGTAAGTCAAAGTGATTATGCTATATTAGAAAAGTACACTAGAGCTTTATTTGAGAGAGGTTCAGAATTTGCTTTAAAACAAGGATTGCTTTTAGTAGATACTAAGTATGAATTTGGTAAGACAATCGATGGAGAAATCGTTTTAATAGATGAAATTCATACTCCGGACTCTTCCAGATATTTTTATGCAGATACTTATAAGGGATGTCAAGAAAATAATCTACCTCAAAAGCAATTATCTAAAGAATTTGTTCGCGAATGGCTTTTAGAGCAAGGATTTAGTGGAAAACCTGGTCAAAAGGTGCCTTTTATGAGCCAGGAATATGTGGAATCTGTTTCCCATAGGTATATGGAGTTATATAAGCATATTATGGGCTGTGAGTTTGTTAAAACAGACGATTCCGACCCCTTAGCCAGAATCCAGCATAATGTTGAAACCTTTTTTAAAGAACATAGGGAAGAGTAATCCCTAAAAATATTTTTATATGGAATTATTACAAGCCTTAAAATGGCGATATGCAACTAAAAGATACGATGCTAATGTGAAATTAGATAAGGCTCAGGTAATGGATATTATCGAAGCAGCTCGTTTAGCCCCGACTTCTTCTGGACTTCAACCCTTTGAGGTTATTTGGATTGAAAATCAACAAGTAAAACAAGAGTTGTCTCCTATTATAATGAATCAAGCTCAAGTAGTGGAGTGTTCTGATTTACTATTGTTTGTTGCTTGGGACACCTATAGTTCTGAACGTATAGATCAGGTTTTTGATCATATGGAAAAGACTCGTGAATTGGAAAAAGACAGTATGTTAGACTACAAGAATAGTTTAAAGGCTCATTTTTCTTCCCTAAGTGCAGACCAGCAATTTGATCATGCAGCACGTCAATCTTATATTGGATTAGGAATGGCTGTTGCAGCGGCGGCTGAATTGAAAATAGATGCTTCTCCTATGGAAGGGTTTCACAATGATCAATTAGATGCTTATTTTAATTTAGAAAGCAAAGGTTTGAAAAGTGTAAGTGTACTAGCTTTAGGTAAACGCGATACTGCAAATGATTGGCTTTTACCTTTAAAAAAGGTTAGGAAATCGATGGAAAACTTCTTAACTATTATCCGATAATATCGACAAAAGCCCTTCCCTTTTAAGGAGGGCTTTTTTTATGTTTACCTATAGATTATATAAGGAGTTTTTTAAAAACCGTATTGATAGATTCCTATTGGGTAGTTAAAAAATTGGCATAATTTATTAAAAGTGTAATTTTTTATTTGTAAAATTATCTAATGTGTAAATCTCCTTTCTTTTTATTCTAAATAATGGTGTGTTAAATGTTAGCTTTTTTATCTTTAATATTCTATATTCGTAACCGGTAAATAAGATAATTTTACAATGAGTCAAAAGCAAAAAAACAAAACCCTTCCTTTAGTAGTAACTAAAGAGCAGGCATTAGAAGATTATAAAATAGCAAGAATCAGTAGAGAATGTAGTTTACTTGGTAGGCGAGAAGTGCTTACTGGGAAAGCTAAGTTCGGTATTTTTGGTGATGGAAAAGAAGTGCCACAATTAGCTTTAGCTAAAGCATTTCAAAATGGTGATTTTCGTTCAGGATACTACCGCGATCAAACTTTTATGATGGCTATTGGCCAATTGTCAATTCAACAGTTTTTTGCTGGATTATTTGGAGATGCAAATATTGAACATGATCCAATGAGTGGTGGTAGACAAATGGGTGGACATTTTGCTACACACAGCTTGGATAAAGACGGAAATTGGAAAAATCTAACACAGCAAAAGAATTCGAGTGCAGATATTTCTCCTACAGCAGGACAAATGCCTCGATTATTAGGATTAGCGCAAGCTTCTAAATACTATAGAGAATTTCCAGAGGCTGATAAAGCTAATAATTTTTCTGTAAACGGAAACGAAATTGCTTGGGGTACAATTGGAAATGCTTCCACTTCAGAGGGATTGTTCTTTGAAACAATCAACGCAGCAGGTGTATTACAAGTTCCTATGGTAATGAGTGTATGGGATGACCAATATGGAATATCTGTACATGCTAGATACCAAACAACCAAAGAAAACATATCGGAAATCTTAAAAGGATTTCAAAGAGATAAAAATGGTAAAGGATATGAAATTCTTCGCGTTAAGGGATGGAATTATGTAGAGTTAATTAAGACCTATGAAAAAGCATCTAAAATCGCAAGAGATGAGCATGTTCCTGTTTTAATTCACGTGGATGAGTTAACCCAACCACAAGGACATTCCACTTCTGGATCTCATGAAAGATATAAGAGCAAAGAACGCTTAGAATGGGAAAGAGAGATGGATTGTTTACTTCAAATGAGAAAGTGGATTATCGAACAAGGTTTTTCTACAGAGCAAGAATTAGATGAGTTGGATAAAAAGCTTAAAAAGGAAGTTTTAGATGGTAAAAAAGCTGCTTGGCAAGCTTATATCAATCCAATTATTGAAGAGAGAAACACGTTGGTAGAGGTATTAAAGCAAGTTGCAACTTCTAGTGAGCAACAACAAGCAATTGAAAAGATAGCTCAAGATTTAAGTCAAATTAAAGAACCAATTCGCAAAGATGTTTTATCGGTTGCAAGAAAGGTTCTTCGCATGGTTATAAAACAAGGTAATAAAACGCCTTTAGTAGATTTTATTAAAGATTATTTCTTAACAAATCAACCTAGATTCAGCTCGAACTTAATGAGTGAATCCGATTTAAGCGCTCTTACCATTGAGGAGGTTAAGCCACAATATGATCAAGATGCACCTGAGGTAGATGCAAGAGTTATTTTAAAGGATAACTTCGATCATATTTTCACTAATAATAAAAATGTGATGATCTTCGGAGAAGACAGTGGGAACATTGGAGATGTTAACCAAGGTCTAGAAGGTCTTCAAGATAAACACGGTTTAAATAGAGTAAGTGACGCAGGTATTCGCGAGGCTACCATTTTAGGTCAAGGAATTGGAATGGCTATGAGGGGACTACGTCCGATTGCAGAAATCCAGTACTTAGATTATCTTTTATATGCTATTCAAATCATGAGTGATGATTTGGCTACATTACAGTACAGAACAGTAGGGCGTCAAAAAGCTCCACTAATTGTTCGTACAAGAGGACACCGTTTAGAGGGGATTTGGCATTCAGGTTCTCCAATGGGAATGATCATCAATGCTCTTCGTGGTATGCATGTTTTAGTACCTCGTAATATGACTAAAGCAGCAGGTTTTTACAATACTTTATTAAAATCAGACGAGCCTGCCTTATTAATTGAATGTTTAAATGGATACCGTTTAAAAGAAAAATTACCAAATAACTTAGGGGAATTACAAACACCTATTGGTGTGGTGGAAACTATTCGTCAAGGAAGTGATTTAACTATTGTTTCTTACGGATCTACTTTGCGCTTAGTAGAACAAGCAGCAAATGAATTAGCAGAAGTAGGAATTGAAGTAGAGATTATTGATGCTCAAAGTTTACTTCCTTTTGATATTAATCACGATACAGTAAAGAGTATCGCTAAAACAAATCGTTTACTAGTGGTAGATGAAGATGTTCCGGGCGGTGCTTCTGCTTACTTACTACAGAAAATTTTAGAAGAACAAGGAGCTTATATGCATTTAGATAGTGAACCAAGTACATTAAGTGCTAAAGCTCACCGTCCTGCTTATGGAACTGATGGAGATTACTTCTGTAAACCATCTAGCGAAGATATCTTTGAAAAGGTATACGCAATGATGCACGAAGTAAACCCAAGTTTATATCCAAGTTTGTATTAAAGATACATGGGAACCTTCCATAATTGGAAGGTTTCTGCTTTTATACCAATAAGGTGTTTTATCTGATCAAGTTGATCAACGGCTCGGTCTATTTGGTAGTCTTCACACAGAATATAAGTAAAATTCTTGTGAAAATTAATTTTTTATTTTAATTTTAGATAGATTTATGCAAATAAATGTTTCGCTTTTATTATGAAAGCATACAAAATATGATTAATTTTGCATTTGTTTTTTAAACATAGTTATATTATGGTAAACGATTTATTTGACAGAATACAGAAAAATAAAGGACCTTTAGGAAAATGGGCTTCACAAGCGGAGGGATATTATGTGTTTCCTAAATTAGAAGGACCTTTGTCAAATCGTATGATGTTTCATGGAAAAGAAGTTATTAACTGGAGTATCAATGACTATTTAGGTTTGTCAAATCACCCAGAGGTGAGAAGAGCAGATGCTGAGGCGGCGCAAGAATATGGAGCGGCTTACCCAATGGGAGCACGTATGATGTCTGGGCACACAACAATGCACGAACAATTACAAGATGAGTTAGCGGCTTTTGTACACAAAGAAGCAGCTTACCTTTTAAACTTCGGTTATCAAGGAATGGTTTCTATCATCGATGCATTAGTTACAAAGAATGATGTAATTGTATATGATGTAGATTCACACGCTTGTATTATTGATGGTGTTCGTTTACATATGGGTAAACGTTTCACTTATATGCATAATGACATTGAGAGTCTTGAGAAAAACTTAGAGCGTGCAACTAAAATGGCTGAAACTACAGGTGGCGGTATTTTAGTGATCACAGAAGGTGTTTTCGGGATGAGAGGACAGCAAGGAAAATTAAAAGAAATAGTTGCTTTAAAAGAAAAGTATAACTTCCGTCTTTTAGTGGATGATGCTCATGGATTCGGTACATTAGGTGCTACTGGAGCTGGTGCGGGAGAAGAGCAAGGATGTCAAGACGGAATTGATGTATACTTCTCAACTTTTGCAAAATCAATGGCTTCTATTGGTGCTTTTGTAGCAGCTGATCAAGATATCATTGATTACTTAAAGTACAACCTACGTTCTCAGATGTTTGCTAAATCATTGCCAATGATTTTCACATTAGGAGCTTTAAAAAGATTACAGCTTTTAAGAGAGAATCCTTCAATGAAAGCAAAGTTATGGGAAAACGTAAACATGCTTCAAGATGGTCTTAAAGAAAGAGGATTTGATATTGGTGATACAAACACTTGCGTTACTCCTGTTTATTTAAAAGGAAGTATTCCAGAGGCAATGGTAATGGTAAACGATTTAAGAGAGAATTACAATATCTTCTTATCAATTGTTGTTTATCCAGTAATTCCTAAAGGAATTATCTTACTTCGTATGATTCCTACAGCGATGCATACTAAAGAAGACATTGATGAAACACTTAAAGCTTACGAAGGAATTCGTGAAAAATTAGTAAGTGGAGAATATAAAAGAATTGCAGAAGCTACAACAGTAGATGTTACTAATGCATAATTTATAGATGATACAAAAACAAAAGGGGCTGTCTCACACTTGAAGACAGCCCCTTTTTGTTTAATAAATATCGTATTTTACTTAGTATAATTTAATTATGTAAACTGAAATAAAAACTATATCTAATAAATTGCTTCTGGAAGATCGTGAAGTAACCTTTATGAGATAGCCGCTCTTTTTGTTTATAATGAGGAATTCTTATTGGATATTTTATAGCCTAGATAAACGAAAAATACCGTACTGGCCATTACAATACACGTTGTTAGCAAGGCGTTTTGTGAGAATACAGACACTATCGCACTGGTAATGAAACAAGTTCCGAGTTGAATGGTATTTTGTAATGCAGAGGCTTTTCCTGAGTTTTGTTTAAAGGGTTGTAATGCCTGAGCTACTGCAATGGGGTAACTAGCTCCATTTACTAAGGCCATTAAACAAAATGGGATCATAAGGGTAAGTAAAGTTGGTGTGGTAAATAAGGCTAGGGCTAAAAGTGCACTAACACACAGACTATAGATAGTTAGTAAATAAGGCATTAACTTTTCTGCTTTTACCTTTTGACTAATACTTCTATATCCATATCCCCCTAGTAAGAATGCGATTGTTTGTGGGATAAAACTAAGACCTATTTCAGCTTCGTTATAACCTAATTCCTTTAAAAAGAAAGGAGAACCGGTAAGCCATGCAAAAAAGGTACCTGAGCAAACAGCATAAATAAGAACATTACCCAAAAAAGCAGTGTTTTTTAAGATGGGGTAATAGCCCTGTTGGGTGGTATTTTGTTGTTGTTTTTGGTTGTCATTTTCTAGAGTTAATGTGTATAACATTAGGGCGGTAGCAAGTATAGCTAAAAATATAAAGATATATTCCCAACCAAAATACTGTGATATATAAACCCCTAATAAAGGTGCTAAAGCAGGCGATAATGCTACAAGTGGCATAATAGTAGCAAATACTCTATTGGTTTGTTGCTTAGGGTATTTTTCTATAACCAATGCTTGCCAAGAGACAGCCCCTGCACAAACTCCAAAGGCTTGTAGTAGTCTAAAAATTAATAAAGTATAGATGTTAGTGCTGAAAAAGATAGCAATACTAGCTATGGCAAAGATACCAAGGCCAATTAAGATGACTCTGGGTTTGCCTATTTTATCCGAAAGAGGTCCCCAGAATAATTGGGCTAAAGCATAACCACCTAGAAATAAGGTTAAACTTGCCCCAATAAGAGACTTATCTGTACCAAGGTCATTTTTCATGGTATCAAAAGCAGGTAAGTACATATCTGTGGCAAGGAAGCCTATAATGCTTAGTCCGGTTAAATAGATTAAAAAAAACGTATTATTTTTAATTTTATTCATTTAGTTTATAATTTTAATAGGATAATATGTTTTGATAAGCTTTATGTTAAAGCACTTCCCTAATGGTGTGTAAACAAAAAAGCTAAAGAGTTTTCTTTAGCCTTTTGTACTTTATATTTTTTGGCAAATAATGAAAACTTTCTGTTCATTACGCAAGGTGGTGAAAAATATATAGATATCTCCACCTTCTTTTACTTTCCATTTTTTTCGTATTTCCTCCACTTTTAAAGGGAAGTTACGCGTGGTTAGATTCGCCTTTATTCCCTGTAACTGTTCTTTTGTATTTGCTTTATTGTAAAGATGAGTTGAAAGAACTTTAAAACTTCTACCTGGGAAGGATATTAACTCACTACCGGTATATAAATGGGAGTGTTGGTGCAGCTTGCCAATGTTGAAAATTGCAGAAATACAATCAAATTTTCCTGTTTTTAATAAAGCGGCATTAGGCTCATAAAGATAAAGGGAAAGATCTTCAAATTTAGCACTACACTCTTGGGAAAGACAAACTGTGAAACTATCTGTTTTGTCCTTTTGAATATTTACAGCGATTAATTCTATTTCTTGTGTATAGTCTTTTTCTATAACCCAAAGTAGTTCTTTTACTTCGTTGTTTAAAGCAACTATATGTACTTGCTTTACATTGGAAAGTTCTTTTAAACCGGCTTGTATATCTAAAAGAGGTGCGGTTTTTACTAGTATAGTATTGGTTTTAGAAAACAATAGATCTAAATGTTCTACTACATTAGGAGTACAATCACTCAAAAGAAAAACCTTTTGTTTTGCGTCATTTCTTCGTGCTGGATCCAGGTAAATATAATCCCATTTTTGATCGGTATCTCGGATGTACTCTATACTATTGGCACAGATACATTCAATGTTTGTTTGGGAAAACTCCTTAAAGTTATGCTGAGCAATTTGACTTAACTCCTCTTGTATTTCAATATGGGTTAGCTTTTCTATATTTTTAGAGAAATAGTAACTATCTATACCAAACCCTCCTGTTAAATCAACTAATGAATCTCCCTTTACTAAGTTAGCTTTGTATTGTGCACAAGGTTCAGAGGAGGTTTGTTCAATAGATAATTTACTTGGAAATAAAATATTTTTGGTAGCATACCATAATGGTAGCTTATTTTTAGCTCTTTGTTTAGACTCTATTTGTGGTAGTAAATCTGCCATGGATAGATGGGAGAAAGGGCTTTTTTTTAAAGCCAATTTCTGCACATTGGAGGCTAAATTTTGCTCTATAAATTCTTGTACTTCTTGTTGTAAAAGTGCTGTTTTCAATTATAATTTTTTTGTTAGTATTTGTATAAAGCGCACATTGGGCAGGAATTCTTTTCCAATCACCTTTAGACAAGTATAAAAAGGAACTGCGGCTATCATTCCAAATATTCCACCAAGCATACCAAAGGCTAAAATCACAAAGAAAATTTCAAGAGGGTGTGATTTTACGCTATTCGAGAATATTAAAGGTTGGTTGATAACATTGTCAATTAATTGAATAATTAAAAAGCCAATCAATACCGTTAGTGCTTTAGGTAAAGTAACTTCTGTGAAGTTATCTCCCAAGAAACTTAACATGGTAAATATTATGGCTAAACCATTTCCAATTAAAGGGCCTATATAAGGTATTAGATTTAAAAGTGCACATAGGAAGGCAATCATCAAAGAGCCATTCACACCAACGGATGCTAGTAGGATAAAAGATAAAATGAAAATTATACAGGTTTGGGTTAATAACCCAATAAAGTATCTAGATAATAAAGTGTTTATCTTATCTATGGAGCTAATCACTTTGTTTTCATGCTTTAAGGGGAAAGCTTTTTTAAATTGGTATTCTAGTACTACTTTGTCTTTTAAGAAAAAGAAAGCAATAAATAAAATAGCAAATACACCTATTCCAAACTGGCTAATAGCTCCTAAAAGGGTATTAAATAAATCAGGTACGAAATCCAATTTAAAAGGAGATCGCAAATTACTACTTTCTATAACCTGATTTAGATTTACTCCCTTAGTAGAGAAGTAAAAGTCTATTTTACTAATTAGACCATTGAAGTCTTCTTGAAGGTGAGAGTTGTTTAATACCGATAAATTATGTGCCTGGGTAGTAAACAGTGGGATGAACATAAAAATAAATCCTACAAAAAAGGCCAGGAAAATAAGTATAGTGATACTTACGGATAATATTTTGGAGAATTTACATCTTTTCCTTAGTAATACTACAATTGGATTTCCAATTAAAGCCAGTACAAAGGCAAATCCCATGTATATAAATAAAGGTGTTATTACGTAAAGTAGACAGCCTAGAGCTGCAATTGCAAAAAGGACTAATACCGCCCTTACAATACCTTTAGAAATAATTTTGGAAGTTACCATAGTGTTTAAAAATAAATTTATTGGTTAGCGAAAACAAAACTATGCACACCTACTACGGCTGCTGTTTCAGTTCTTAATCGCGTATGTCCAAGAGAAACAGGTGTAAAACCTTTTTCTATTGCTTGTTTAATTTCCTTTGTGGAGAAGTCTCCCTCTGGACCTATTAAAAGTAAGTAATTTTTATCTGGTGTGATAGCGTTTTTCAATAAAGTTTTTTCTTTATCCTCTTCGCAGTGTGCAATATATAAATCGCCTGAAAACTCTTGGTTTAGAAAATCTTTTAAGGAAATTGGCTCATTGAGTTTTGGTAGGTAATTCTGCAAAGATTGTTTCATTGCGGATTGTACTATTTTTTCAAACCTTTCCATTTTCACTATCTTTCTTTCAGAATGCTCACAAATAATTGGGGTTATTTCATTTACTCCAATTTCTGTGGCTTTTTCTAAGAACCACTCATATCTTTCATTCATTTTTGTAGGAGCTACAGCAATGTGAATATGGTGTTTAGTAAGGGGATCTTTTCGAAAATCAATGATTTTCGTAACACATTTTTTATCCGATTCAAGGGTAATTTGAGTAGTGAATAAGGTCCCTTTTCCATCACTTACGTGTAGGATGTCGCCACTTTTCTTTCTTAATACACGAACAATATGTTTGCTTTCTTCTTTGTCAAAAGTAAAAGTATCTTGGTCTTGATTTATATCAGGGGAATAAAATAACTGCATAATCAGGCTTTTTTGTTAAAATTCAATTCTAGCTTTAGATACTACGGAAGAATCTGCAAATAGAGATTCTTTAAAACGGTAATATCCTACAATTCCAATCATTGCAGCATTGTCGGTGGTGTATTCAAATTTAGGGATATACACTTTCCAATGGTGCTTTTTTTGTGCTAAAAGTAAGGCTTGTCTAATTCCTGAGTTTGCTGAAACTCCTCCACCTATGGCAACTTGTTTAATGCCAGTTTGCTTTATAGCTAATTTTACCTTATCCATAAGGATCTCAACTATGGTATGTTGAATGCTTGCGCAGATATCGGCTTTGTTTTGCTCAATAAAATCTGGGTTAACTGCTAGGTTTTTCTGAATGAAGTATAGAATTTGTGTCTTTAATCCGCTAAAACTAAAGTTTAAACCATCCACTTTTGGCTTTGTAAAAGCAAAGGCCTTAGGATTTCCTAGTTGTGCCCATTTGTCAATAAGTGGACCTCCAGGGTAAGGAAAACCAAGGATTTTAGCAGTTTTATCAAAAGCTTCTCCTACAGCATCATCTGTTGTTTGTCCTAATATTTCTAAATCAAAGAAACTATTTACTTGAACAATTTGAGTATGTCCACCTGAGATAGTAAGAGCTAAAAAAGGAAAAGTTGGCTTGTCAAATTCTTTTTCTTCTATAAAGTGGCATAAAATATGAGCATGCATATGGTTTACAGCAAGTAAAGGAATACCTAGCGCTAGGGACATGGACTTAGCAAAAGAGCCTCCTACTAATAAAGAACCCATTAGTCCTGGACCTTGGGTAAAGGCAATACCACTTAAATCATTTTTAGTTATTCCTGCCTTTTGTAAAGCTACATCTACCACAGGTACAATGTTTTGTTGGTGAGCTCTAGAGGCTAGCTCAGGAACTACTCCTCCATATTGCTCATGGATTTGTTGTTGTGCTACTACATTTGAAAGAACTTTGTTATCTTGCATCACAGCTGCCGATGTATCATCGCAAGAGCTTTCAATGGCTAGAATATAAGTAGGTTTTGTGGACATTTTATATGGTAATGTAATTGTTTGTAATGAAAAATTATATCTGCTGAATTATTGCATACAAGTCTTTAAAATAACTAAATTTGCTAATTGCAGACCCCAAAAAATTGGGCGCATTTTAAGCGCAAATTTAAAACATTATACGTTATCAAAAAATTTAAAAAAATAGTTTTTCGCACTATACTTGCTATTCTAACCTTAGCGGTGGTTTTATCCTTGGGGCTAACTTTGCCTTTGGTACAAAGTTTTTTAGCTCGAATTGCAGTTGATAAAGTGAATACTACCTTTTCTACCAATATAGGAATTGAAGGAATCGCTATAGACTTGTTTGGAAATATCACTTTAAAAGGGGTGAGTGCTACGGATAATCACGATTTGAAATTTATTGAGATTGGAAAAGTATCTACCAAAATTGCCAACTACGAGGCTTTAAAGGTCGGGCAAATTTTTTTAGATGATTCTACCATTGAAGATTTATTTTTAAATATTCATAAATATAAAGAAGAAGAATTTTCTAATATTGATTGTTTAATCAATGCTTTTGATAATGGAAAGCCTGGAGATGGAAGTTTTAAACTAGAGGCTAAGAGTATTGCTTTAAAAAATGGACACCTGATTATATCGGATGATAATGCCAAGGAGGTAGTAGCTATTGATTTTCAGTCTTTAGATGGTTTGGTAAAAGACTTTAAAATCCATGGTCCTAACATTTATGCCCATATTGATTCTGGGAATTTTAAAGATAATTGGGGAATGAATATTAAAGATCTTAAAGGCGACTTTGGGCTGACTAAGACCTCTATTTCGGTGGATAATATGTTTATTCAAACCGATAAATCCTTTATTAAAGGGGATTTGCTGTTTAGCTTTAATCCAGGAGATATGAAGTATTTCACCGATAAGGTGAATTGGGATTTTTATATTGAAAAAGCCAACGTAAATACCTCGGATGTCAATGTTTTTGCCAATGAGTTTTCTCCAAATAAGATGTTATATATCAGTGGAACCATGAAAGGTCCAATGAATAATTTTACTTTATCTAATGCTAGGGTAATTGATCAAAATAACTCTCAGGTTCAAGGATATTTTGCCTTTAAAAATGTCTTTGATCCTAATGCGCCATTTTGGATGACAACTAGTCTGGATCGTTTACAAACTACAAGGAGTAATTTATTGACTCTAATGCCTAAAACTTTAAGAAGTTTACTTCCAGAGCAATTACAACAAATGGGACTGGTGGATCTAAGAGGAGATATCACTCTTACCAAGCGAACTTTGGAGTCAGATATTCGTATCTTAAGTAATATTGGTAAGGCCTCGGCGGTGTTGGATATTGTAAATTTAGATGATCCTTATACTGCTCAGTATAAAGGTAATATTATATTAGACAAATTTGATTTAGGTACTTTTTTACAGCAAAAACAAGTAGGACTAACTTCTTTAGATCTTTTAGTAGATGGAGTAGGCTTTAACCAAGAGGCTTTAAATACTAGTGTAAAAGGAGATGTGTATTCGTTTCAATTTGGAGATTATCGCTATACCAAGATAGCGGTAGACGGGACCATGAAAATGCCAACCTTTCACGGTTTGTTACATTTAAGTGATCCAAATCTACAAATGGATTTTAATGGTAAAATTGACCTTAGTACTCTTGAGAAAAATTATGACTTCGTTGCAGATGTAAAGTATGCGGACTTGTTTGCCTTAAAGCTAGTAAATGATAGTATTTCTATGTTTAGGGGAGATTTTAAATTAAAGGCTAGTGGAAATACCATAGATGATCTACAAGGGGAGTTTAGTGTGAACTCTGCCCTTTACAACAATACTAAAGATAATTATGTATTTGACAATTTTAAGGTAAAGTCCTTTTTTAATGAAAATCAAGAAAGAAGTATTTCTATACATTCTACTAAAGCAATTGAAGGATATATTATAGGGAAGTATAAATTTAAAGATTTAAAGGCATTGTTTACCAATGCACTGGGTAGTTTGTACACAAACTATAACCCTTATCCTATTGCTCAAGGACAGTATATTGATTTTGATATTTCTGTACACAATAGTTTAATCGAAGTTTTCTTGCCTCAATTAACAGTGGCGGATAAGAGTCACTTAGAGGGGGTAATCAACAATGATTTAAAGCAATTTAAATTAAAATTCAATTCGTCTAACTTTGCCTTAAGTGGTATTACCTTTTATAATACCAATTTAAATGTCAACAACAATAATCCTTTATACAATACTTTTATAAGCATCGATAGTGTAAGGAATAGTTCTTATAAAATAGTTGACTTTAATTTATTAAATGTAACCTATAACGATACTTTATTTGTTCGTTCTGAGTTTAAAGGAGGCAAACACAGTAAGGATGACTATAAGTTAAACTTATACCACACGATTAATGATCAAAATTTATCTGTGGTTGGATTCAAAGAAAGTCAAGTAGTTTTTAAAGACTTTTTATGGACCATTAATCAAAATCAAGACACTTTAAATAAAGTGGTGTTCAATAAAAAATTAACCGACTTTACCATTGAGGAAATTAATTTCTCTCATGGTAATCAAAAAGTTAGTTTTGCTGGAGTGATGAGAGATTCCACTTATAAGCATTTAGATTTAGACTTTGATAAAGTAGATTTAGCTAAGATTACTCCGGATATAGAAAACATTGCTTTCTCTGGTAAAATCGATGGAGAGGTTCATTTCTCTCAACAAAAAGAACTTTATCACCCTAGTGTAAATCTTCAAATTGACTCCTTGGCTATTAATAACTTTCTTTTAGGGGATATGAACTTTAATGTCGATGGAAATCAACGTATGGATAACTTTGTGGTGGATGCCAATATCTTGCATAAAGATAAAGAGCATTTCTTTTTAAGAGGGGACATTAATTTATTTCAAAAGAAAACCTATTTTAATTTAGAGGCTGGTTTTGATGATTTTACAATGCAACCTATAGGACCTTTATTGTCTAGTGTCTTATCTAATCTAAGGGGAGATGCTTCAGGTAAAATTAGTATTCAAGGAACACCTTCTGATCCAGAGGTCAACGGTAGGGTATATTTGAATAATGCGGGGATGACTTCTAAGTTTACAGGAGTAGATTATGCCTTTGAACAAAACACTCCTTTAGATATAACAGAAAAACAATTCATTTTCAGGCGGGCTCGTATTTCCGATACCAAATTTAAAACCCAGGGAATTATCGAAGGAGATGTGACTCATAAAATGTTTAAGGACTGGGCGTTAAACTTGAGTATGTCCTCTGCAAATCTTTTGGCCTTAGATACTGATTTTTCACAAGGAAGTATTTATTATGGAACAGCTTACATAAATGGTAGCGCTAGTCTAACCGGACCAGTTAATATGCTTCGTATTAATATCGCTGCTACTTCTAATAAGGGAACTTTTATTAAAATTCCTTTGAAAGAGGCTCAGAGCAATGGAGAGAATAATTACATTCATTTTATTTCTCCGCAGGAAAAAGCTAGAAGGAAAAAAGAAGGAGGTAATGATTATTATAGATATCAAAACAGTGGTATAGAACTAGACTTTGAGTTTGTAATTACTCCTGATGCGGAAATTGAAATTATATTAGACAGAGAATCAGGTCATGCTATGAAGGGTAGAGGGGCAGGATTTATCACCATGGAAATCAATACTCTAGGTAAATTCAATATGTGGGGTGACTTCCAAGCCTATGAAGGAGAGTATAATTTTAAATACGGAGGACTGATTGATAAGAAATTTGTGGTTAAAAAGTATGGAACTATACGTTGGGATGGAGATCCGATGAATGCTATTTTAGATTTACAAGCCATTTATCATACTGAGGCCAACCCTAGTGTAATTATTGATAACTCTATTATCAACAGAAAAGTACCAACCGATGTAGCTATTGTTCTAAATGGAAGTTTAAGTAATCCAGAGGTAGATTTTGAGATTTATTTTCCAACGGTTACCTCAGTGGTTAAATCAGAATTAGACTACCGTTTAAGTGATAGAGATATGAGGGAAAGACAAGCAATGGCCTTATTGGCTACAGGTTCTTTTTTCTCTTCGGATAACTCTTCTACTGCACTAGCAGGAAGTTTATTTGAAAGAGCTTCTAGTATCTTTGATGATTTATTTAGTGATGAGGAGGATAAGTTTAAAGTAGGACTAAATTATGCTCAAGGGGAAAGAAACCCTTATACACAAACAGAAGGGCGTTTAGGAGTTACTTTCTCCACTAAGGTAAACGATCGTATTAGCGTGAATGGAAAACTTGGAGTACCTGTTGGAGGAGAAGAACAATCCGTTATAGTTGGGGATGTAGAGGTTCTTTTACGTATTACTGAAGAAGGAAACTTAAATGCTAGGTTTTTCAATAGAGAAAATGATATAAACTATATTGGAGAGGGTATAGGTTATACCCAAGGGGTTGGATTAACTTACGAAGTAGACTTTGATACTTTTAAGGAGTTATTGGCAACGATTTTAAAGCAAGCTGATAAGAGAGAAAAGGATAAAAAATCTAAGAAAAAGGAACCAGAAAAGAATCGAACCCAAGAATTACCGGATTCTGGATTTAATCGCGATTTCATTCAGTTTTATGAAAATCGAAATAAAAACAATTCTAGGTAATAATATTACAGTAAATGCAATAAAAGCCTCCTTAAGTCATGGTATTTAAGGGGGCTTTTATTGTTAAAGAAAGTATTTTTTATTAAATTTACTCAAAAGCATGAATATATGAGTAAAGAAATTAAAAAGATAGGTGTATTAACAAGCGGAGGGGATGCCCCAGGTATGAATGCTTCTATTAGAGCAATTGTAAGAGCTTGTAGTTACCATAATGTGGAGTGTGCTGGAATCTATAGAGGTTTCCAAGGTTTGATTGATGCAGATTTTGAACCTTTAGGACCTAGAGATGTGCATTATATCTTAAATAAGGGAGGTACTATTTTAAAAACAGCCCGTTGCCAAGAATTCAGAACAAAAGAAGGCCGTCAAAAAGCATATGATAATTTAAAAGCTGCACAAATAGATGCTTTAATTATCATAGGGGGGGATGGGAGTTTTAATGGAGGAATGGCTCTTAGTAATGAATTTGATTTACCAATTATTGGTATCCCAGGAACTATAGATAATGATATTTTTGGAACGAGCCATACCATTGGTTTTGATACAGCTTGTAATACAGTGGTAGATGTAGTGGATAAGATTCGCGATACAGCTAGTTCTCATAAGCGTTTATTCTTTGTAGAGGTAATGGGAAGGGATGCTGGACATATCGCTTTAAATGCTGGTATAGGAGCTGGAGCAGAGGAAATTATTGTTCCTGAAGAAAATCTCGGTATGGAGCGCTTATTGGAATCTTTAGCTCGAAGTAAAAAGAGCGGTAAATCCTCTAGTATTGTAATTGTTGCCGAAGGAGAAAAATTGGGTAAGAATGTTTTTGAATTAGGGCAATATGTAGAGGATAACCTACCGGATTATGAGGTGAGAGTATCGGTTTTAGGACATATGCAAAGGGGAGGAGCGCCTTCATGTTTTGATAGGGTATTGGCTTCTCGATTAAGCGTAAAGGCCGTAGAAACACTATTAGAAGGGAAGTCTAATGTAATGGTCGGACTTATCAATGACCAAGTTGCTTTAACTCCACTTAAAAAGGCAGTAAAAGGACATTCTCCTATTGACCAAGAATTACTTCGCGTATCAGATATAATTACCATCTAGTGCAAAGATTAAAATAGACAATTTTCCAAAAAAAAAATAAAAAATATATGAAAACAAGAATAGGAATTAATGGATTTGGGCGTATTGGACGCTTAATGTTAAGGGAAGCAGTAAAAAGACAAGATGTTGAAATTGTTGCTGTAAATGATTTAATGAGTGTAGAGCAGTTAGCTTATTTGCTAAAATACGATTCCGTACATGGACGATTCCAGGGAGAAGTACACATTGATAAAGGAGATTTGATTGTCAACGGAAACAGAATCCGAGTGACAAACTTAAAGGATCCTTTACAATTGCAATGGGATAAGGTAAAGGCAGATGTAGTTGCGGATTGTACAGGTATATTTAAAGACTTAGATACAGCCCAAGCACATATAGATGCAGGAGCTAAAAAGGTACTAATATCCTCTCCTTCTCAAGACGCTCCAATGTTTGTAATGGGAGTAAATGAGCATAAGATAACTCCAAAGGATGTTATTATATCTAATGCTTCTTGTACTACAAACTGTTTAGCACCAATGGCTAAGGTATTAGAGGATAACTTTGGAATTGTGGAGGGGTTAATGACTACTATTCACGCTGCAACAGCTACTCAATATACAGTAGATGGACCATCTAAAAAAGATTTTAGAGGAGGAAGATCTGCTCTTGTAAATATTATTCCTGCCTCCACGGGAGCTGCAAAAGCTGTAGGTAAAGTAATTCCTGAGATAGAAGGTAAATTAACTGGTATGTCTATGAGGGTTCCAACCGCGGACGTATCTGTGGTGGATTTAACTGTTAAATTGGCTAAAAAAACTTCTTACCAAGAAGTGATGGATGTTTTCAAACAAGCTAGTCAGACACATTTAAAAGGAATTTTGGCATTTGTGGAAGAAGATGTAGTGAGTCAAGATTTTGTGTCGGATCCTCATACTTGTATAATAGATGCTAAGGCAGGTATTGCATTAAATGATACTTTTTTTAAATTTGTTGGTTGGTATGACAATGAGTACGGTTATTCTGCAAAGATGATTGATATGGCAATTGTTCTAAACCAAGTAAAATAACACGTTTAAAAATACATGAAATTAATTGTAGACAGTGGTTCCACTAAAGCAGACTGGGTTGCATTAGATGCTGTTGGCTTTGTATCGGAACCTATTGTAACTTTGGGGTTAAATCCTGAGGTCCTCACAGATCGCGAATTCACTTCTCGTTTAGAGCAAAATCAAAAACTAGAGCAAATTAGCTCAAAGGTAACTAGTATCTATTTCTATGGAGCTGGTTGCGGTTCTTTGCGAACAAAGTCGATGGTTAAGCGGCTTTTAAATAGCTTCTTTGTTCATTGTAAAACAATAGAAGTTCACGAGGATACTTATGCTGCTATCTACGCTTTGCTTGGAAAAGGGGACAAGGGTATTGTTTGTATAAATGGTACAGGTTCTAACGTGAGTTATTTTGACGCTCATCAAGTGACTCCGCTAATTGAATCCTTAGGTTATATGGCTATGGATGATTGTAGTGGAAGCTCTTTTGGTAGACAAATTTTAAAGAGTTACTTTCTAAAAGTAATGCCTAAGGAGTTGTCCTTGGACTTTGAAAAGGAGTATGGATTAGATGCCGATAAAGTGAAGTATAACTTCTATAAACAAGAAAATCCAAATGCTTATATGGCTAGTTTTTTGCCATTTTTAATAAAGCATAAGGACCATCCTTTTTTTGTAGAAATGATTGAAAAAGAATTGGATTACTTTATAAAAGTTTACTTAAAAGACCATCCGTTTACAAAAGATTGTAAAGTGAATTTTGTAGGGTCAGTAGCTTTTCTATTACAAGAAGAGTTTAAAAAAGCGCTCGAAGAAAAACAAATTCAAATAGGTAAGTTTGTCCAAAAACCTTTGGATGGGCTTATTGAATTTCACCAATAAAAATCGAATAATGGAAATAGCAATTATTGCCCATGATGCCAAAAAGAAAGAAATGTTGAGTTTCGTGGTACAAAACAAACAAATCTTAGCTAGTAAGGGAATTACCCTAGTGGCAACAGGAACTACAGGTGGACTTGTGCAAGAGCAAGGTTTAGAGGTAAGTTGTATGTTATCTGGGCCTTTGGGAGGAGATGCTCAAATTGCAGCTCGTGTAGCACAAGGACAAACCCAGATGGTTTTGTTTTTTAAGGATCCTCTTGGAAAGCATCCTCATGAGCCAGATATCAATATGCTTTTGAGGGTATGTGATGTACACAATATCGCCTTAGGAACCAATAGAGCAACAGCTCAATTGCTATTAGATGCTTTAGCTTGTAGCTTAGAGGATATAGTAATAGTAAAAGAGAATCAAAAATAGCTTATAAAAAAAGACCCTTTTCAATTGAAAAGGGTCTTTTTTTAGTGTGCCCAGCATGGGTAGTAACTCTAGGGTGTAAGTCCCGAACACGCCTTTACAACGGGAAGTGTTAGCCAAATGCAAGGGTGTCCATCGCAAGGTGGAATCTGAAGGAAGCGCTAGGCAAACCCTTGACCTGACGAACAGAAACTATATCAGGCTCAATAATATCGGATAAGGTTGCTAAACAAACTGAAGTCCAAAGTTGTACGGAGATATTTAGGGTAAATATAGCAGGTATATGAGGGGAAAGTTACTGTTCTTACCTGGGGAGGTCTTACAGACATAGGAAAGTTTTTTTTTACAGAACTATGGATAACAATTGCTGTAAGAAGTCAGCAGAAGTCATAGTAGGTATGGATACAAGCTTGGCAATACCAAGAAGTCTTACGAAATACTGAAGGACTGAACTTAATTTAAATGAGTAGTAAATGAATGTTACCTAATGAAGG
>NZ_JBTXLS010000040.1:0-28845 GCF_054871665.1 Myroides sp. LJL115
GCTATACTTCTATACATGACATCTACTTAAAAGTATCGTAAAGTTAAGAACCGCCTTGGTACGGATCCGTATGCCAGGTGGTGTGAGAGGTCGGCTGAAGAAATAATCTTCAGCCTCCTACTCGATTATAGTATCCTTCCAGGGTTCTACTTACATAGCCAAGGAATACTATTTTGTATTTATCTCCTAATAAAGGATTAATTGGTAATAGCTTTTTCTACAAATGCTTTAAATTCTTGTGGAGTCATAAAGCTATTTAAGAATTCTTCCAAAGTACCTACTTTCTCTACCTTTTCAAAGAAAGAGCTATGGTCAGTTGCAAATACTGTTGGATTATCACTGTTTGGATCATTGGCTAAAACGTAATAATGATCTGGATTGGAAAAACCAAAGCAAATCTGAATAAAATTCGGATTATCTACATCTAGTACTTTTTTAAAGGTAGAAAGATCTATTTTTTGGTTGTTTTCAAAAACTTCTTTCCATTCTTGGTAATCTAGTGTTGCCTTATCAAATGGAGTGAAAAGGGTTGAAGTCCAGATTTTTTGTCCATGATTATCCACCACGTCAAAGTAGAAGTATTGGGTAATCCTTTCCATAAAATTGTCTTTGTTATTGTAAAAGAGATCTAGGTGTTCTTTTATATAATCACTTAATCCCACAATAGGTTGCTGCTCATCATCTAAGTGCCAAGATTCACCTTTAAATTTAGGATATAGTTGGGCGTCAAAATTTATACTGGTTAACTCCTCAAGTAGGGTACCAGGTTGGTAATTGGTTGTATCTCCACCTAGAGCTTTTATACGCTCTAAAATTTGGCTCTTCATATTTATATCAATTTTGGATTGTTATTATCTAGTTTTTATTGCAATGTCTATAGGTTAAAGTTAATAAAAAGAAAGGGATTATTAACCTTTGTATTTTAATTTTTAATTTGAAAGATCACCATAGAAAACCTCTAAAGTAGAAGGGGTGTAACTTTTTATTTATTGAATGCTAGTTTGAATAGTACATGGATTATATCAATGTATTAGGATTATATTGGTAGTTGTGTTTTTTACTATTTGTGTAGTATTAATTGTTGTAAAAAGTTAATTTAGTCATTTATTTATGTTAAAATTAAGTAATTTAGCTCCTTTATTTAAAACATTAGAAAAAATTAATGAAAGGAAATTATGATGAGAAAAATACTTAATTTGTTATTTTTTTGTTTTTGCTTCTATCAAGCATATGCCCAGACACCCGGAGGAATAGGTAATGTGGAGATAGAATATTGGCTTTCTGCGGATCAAATGGGTAATTTAGATTTTAACGATGGACAAGATGTACTGTTTTGGAAAGACTACTCTGGAAAAAACAGGGATTTTGAAAACACCAATGGGTTGTCTCCTAGGTATTTAATGTCTTTTATGAATTACCATAACGCTGTGGATTTTTATTATGACCAAAGCTTGGAAAATGTATCCCACAATAATAGGAGAAAATTAACTTCCGTTAATAACTTTAGTCTAGATACAGGCAAGGCTTATTATGTTATTTATGTTTCCCGATTGGAAAATAATAATTATACTTCAGGTAGTAATATTACTTCTGTTTTTAGTTTATTAGGTGGAAGCAATGCTAATTTCGGGTGGATTGCAGGTACAGGGGGTAATGGAAAGAAGCTTTGGCATCAAACAAGAAGTACTGCCTATATAAATAGTAATTTAACAGAGCAATATGGTATTGGAATAGTGCAAATTCCCAATACTAGCTCAGGACAAGCCCAACAACAGATTTTAAATGCCTTACCCAGTTCTACTTCCATGGCACCAAGGCAAATTAGCACTTCTTCTGTAAATGCTTTAAGTATTATTGGAGCAAGCAATGCGGGTGGTTCTTCTGACTCTAATAATTTTTATGGACAAATAATGGAGATTATTGTGCTTTCGCGAGCTGCGGGTAGTGTACTTAATACCCAAGAATTAGAAAAAATAAACTCAGCCTTGGCCCTAAAATACGGGATTCCTTTATCTGAGCAGCAAAATCAATATGTTTTATCGGATGGAACTGTAGTGTTTGACCGTTCTAATTCAGGATACTCTTCCTATAAAAAGGATGTGTTTGGTATAGCTAGAGATGATGCTAGTGGACTTTATCAAAAACAATCTACAAGTGCTCAGGATAATACCTTGGCAGTGTCTTTAGGAGAATTTATGGATACCAATAAAGAGAATACCTCTGTTTTGGAAAATAAACAAGCTATTGTTTTTGGAACAAATGGTTTATTAGGAACCAGTGCTTATAACCATAGCAATGGAACTTCTTTCTTAAATTATACTTTGGGTAGTGGACCTGGTGGAACTCAAAGTCTTACAGATCGTTATAATAAAGTATATCGCGCTAAAACAACTGGTAAGACCTCTTTTACTTTAGAGGTAAGTTCGGGCATGGGAGACTGGCTTTTAGTGGGGTCTAGTGCTAATTTTGACCCTAGTCAAACCAGAATTTATAACATAGCGCAAGGCTTGAGTAAAGAGGTTATCATAAATGATGGAGATTTTATAGGTTTTGCTTTTACAAAACAAAACTTTATAGGTGGTATTGGAAATGTAGCAGTTGAATTTTGGCTATCTGCAGACAATACAGGATTATCTAATTTGCAAGATGGTTCTGCTGTTAGTAGTTGGTTAGATAAAAGTGGTCAAACAAGAGATTTTATAAATACCACGGGATCTACACCAAGATATAACACTTCGGCAATGAACTTTCATCCTTCTGTGGAGTTTTATAAGGATGATGAAACTAGTGTACTTGCCAATAATACACGTAAGTTACAAACTAGAGAAAACTTTACTGCCTACGCGGACCGCTCTTATTTTGCTATTTATGTATCTCGATTAGACAATGATAGTTACACTGGTACAGACAGCAAAGCAAGTGTCTTTAGTCTTAATGCTCAAGCTAGCATGGGGTGGGTAGCAGGTACTAATAATAATGCTACTAAGATAAGTTATGTAAATGATGCTATGAGTAACTTTACGAGTGAAGGATACGGTATTTCTATTTATTCCATTCCAAATAAATCAGGTAATTCTGCTACAAGCCCTCAAATGTTTTTAAATGGCCTGCGAAGTACTGCATCACTTAGCAAAACAGTTTTAAAAAACACGCCTGACTTAAGTATAATAGGATCAAGTAACGCCAACAATAGCGCTGCAAATCCATTCTTTGGAGAAGTAATGGAGGTAATCCTTATTTCCAGACCTGGAGGTAGTAATGGTGTTGAATTAAGCCCTGAGGAGCTCAATAAATTAAATTCACATTTAGCTATTAAATATGGTATCACTTTAGATAGTAGTCAAAATCAATATGTACTATCGGATAATACTACTATTTACGATATGCAAAATCAAGGCTATTCTGGATATACTAAAGATATAGTAGGTATAGCTAGAGATGACCAAGGCGGTTTATATCAAAAACAGTCTAAGAATAGTAGTAATGCTTCTTTAGCGATCTCTAAAGGAGAGTTTCAAGAAACCAACCAAGAAAATAGATCTGTACTCCAAGATAAAACAGCCTTGGTTTTAGGAGCAAATGGACAAGAGGGAAAATTGGCATACAGTCATCCAGTGGGTACTTCTTTTGCCAATTATACCTTTCAAGTTTATACAGACCCTAGAACAGGAGTAGTGCACCAGGAGAAATTGACTTCTATTTTCTCCTATAAAATGCGTGCAAAAGTTACTGGGAAAAGCTCTTATACTATTAATGCCCGTATTGGACTAGGTAGTTGGCTAGTGGTGAGTTCGGATATAAATTTTGCTCCTAGTCAAACTAGAATTTATAAACCAGAAGATGGAGAAATTAGAAATGTCTTAATCAACGATGGGGATTATATAGGTTTTGCTTTTGATGCGGTAGCTCCAGGAGGGGTATTTGAAGGGCTTCGCATGTGGCTTAATGCCTCTCAAGATCAAACTATTTCTACCAATAGTAAAGGAGAAGTAACTAACTGGTCAGATTATGCTGGTAATGGTACTTCGTATAGAAGAAAACCAGCAAATAAATCTGCCCCTTTATATTTGCAATATGAGGAGAGAACTAACTTTCACCCTACACCTTTATTTAGGAGTAGAAAGGATTATTTAATTACAGATAAAGCTGCTATGAGTGTAGCCTCTCCGGAGAATGTCTCTTTTTATGCCGTTGTAAACCATAACTTTGCCACAGATAGGTCATACTTTATTGGTTTTGGTGATCAAAGACATTCTACTAATGCAAGAAGACCTGCTTTTGGAGTATATAGAGGATCCGCCTCCAATACAGATGGGTTTGGACGTATAGGATCAACTGGATTAACTATTAGCCCAGGTAGATTGTTTACCACTGGAGCCACCACCATTGCAGGATACCATTGGAATGTCGGTACAGACATTACTTTTGAATTTGATGGAGGGCATTCCGAAACAACTAAACATGCACATAAAAAGGTGTTGATGAATGGTCCTGGAATGTTAGGTTTGGGAAGTTCTTCTGAAACTTATTACTTACAAGGAGTTATGCCAGAGGCAATTCTTTATGAAAGGCAATTAAATGAGAATGAGAAAACGAGAATTAACTCTTATTTGGGGTTAAAATATGCCATTACCATTGATTTAGATAAGAACTCTACTACTAAGAACTTTGATTATTTACTGTCTAATAATCAATCGATATGGAATGGAGATGATGCCATTCATAGAAACTACCATAATAATGTAACCTCAGTAGTAAGAGATGATAGTGCTGGGCTGTATAATAAGCAGGCTAAAAGCACAAACGTTGGTTCTATGCTTCATATGGGAGTTGGAAGTAAGTTAGGAACTGAACCAGAATTGGGCAATATTCTTGTAGATAGATCTGCCATTACCTGGGGGCATAACAATGCGGAATTAACCACTACTAATATTGGCGACTTAGCCGATATTTGTGGGGTGTTTGATTCTAGACTTAGTGGTAGAGTATGGCTTGTGGATAATACTAATTTCGATCAGTCCATCTTAGTACAAGCTGGTGGAGTAAGTTTCCCATATGACGGACCTAGTTGGGATGTAAGTATGTTAGTGGCGGATTCACCAGACAAAATTAGTCAAAATAGCTGGGATGCTGCCATTCCAATGTCTTTTCAAGACGGCGTACACAAAACTAATTATAAGTTTGGTAAGGATAAAGTAACTTATATTTCATTTGCAGCAAAATCAAAGCAATCTCATTGTATTCCATGCGAATTCCAAGGAGTTAAGACACTTTTGTTTACTAATCAAAATTGGCCAAGAGGTTCTAAGTCCAATACCTATGATTTAGGAGATCAGTTTCAAGCCACAGTAAATGTATCTATAGAATCTCCTTCTTCTTTTTATTCTAATTACCCAAGGGCATTTAGTTATAATTCGTTGCGTCAACTTAGAACAAGAAAAGCAGGGACTAATAAAATGACCACTGAGATTGTATTAACCCAAAATGGAGCGGGAGTTTCTGCTCAAGCATCCTTCGAGATATTTGACATTGATCGCTCTGGTAATAGATTCGAGCATGTAGAGGTTTATGGCTTATGCTCTGATGGTAAAGTTGCTCCTGTATTGAGTTACGTACAAACAGAGCAAAGAAGTAGTTATACTATACAGGATAATAAGGCTATTGGAAACAAAAAATATAGTGGATATACCAGTAAAGATGGTAGAATGTATGTGGAGTTTGATACGCCAGTGGAAAAGATTTACGTTGTCCAAACCTACACTGGTGCCCCAAATACCGGTAGCTCTAGTTTGGGTATAGGACCAATTGAATTTACTTGTGAACCATTACCACCTGCGCCAAACGAAGAAGGGTTAGTATTTACTAAACAGGCGCCTTTAGAGGTGAGCTTATGTGATGAGGTGAGTTTCACATTTAGAGTGACAAATATAAATTGTTTTGATTACTCTGTTAATTTTGAAGATGTACTACCAGAGGGTATGAAATGGGTAGAGGAATCCTTATCAGTAGAAGCTTCTGCTTTGCAAGGGGCAACAGTAAATGATTATAAGGACTCTAATACCTTAGACATAAATGGCTTAGTGGTGGCTGGTTCTTCCACTTTAACCTTTAGGGCTAGGGCAGTATTTGATAGGGATGCTTTGCCTGGGATATATGAGAATCAAGCGCAATTGGATTATAGTTCTCATTTGGATCCTTCGCAAACAAAAGAATTGTTAAGCTGTGACCGTTTCCAACAAGAGTGTAGTCCTACTATTACAAATGCAACAGGAGATCCTGATTTTAGGCCTTTACCAATGGAAGTTGTGGATTTTTCTTTTCCAGTATTATGTTATTCTCCACAAGAAGAGATGCAACTTAGTTTGACTGTGAATAACCCTAATGACTTTGATATAGATAAAATGTCTTTGTCTATTGATTTTAATCAAGGATTTAGTTTTGTTGCTAATTCTTTGAGCTCTTCAACATTAGACCTGTCTTCTTCTATTTTAGATAACAGTGAGCCAGGAATGGTAATGATAAGTGACTTTGATATACCATCTGGAGAGCATACGATTTATATAAAGATAAAAAGTCCAAATTTGGAAGATGTTCAAATGCAGGACATAGATCCATCTAACCCATCTTTGGGTAAAAAACCAATGGATCTTTATTTGAATTATGAGTTTTTAAGTGAATCTTTAGATAGTTGCTTAAGCCAGACTACTAAGGATGCCTTCGGTTCAGAATCACTTCCCTATTGTGAAGTATGTTATTACGAGCCTGTGGAAGGAGATAGCGGGAATATTTTCCAAGAAGATGCTTTTTTTGGGGTAAGTAGCTTAAATCGCCCAGATAGCTCTTGGATGTCAACTAGATCAAATGCTTTTGTGGTATTGGAATCTACTACCAAAGGTTTTGTGGTAACTCGCTTAACTAATACACAGATGGAAAGTCTTAGCCCAGTAGAGGGGATGTTAATTTATAATACCACTTTAGAATGCCTAATGTTATACAATGGCCAAAAATGGGGTTGTCTAGAACAGGCATGTGTGGATGAGTAAAATCCTACAAGACAAAAAAGTTTAATCAATGCAATTTAATTATGACTTATAATATAAAATATTCAATTCTTGGTGTAGTACTGCTTTTTTTTATAGCAGCTCCAAGCACCTTAGGCCAGAGTTCTATTGGTAAATTCACCAATGAAAATGCTAGTGTACTACTGGATTTTAATTTAGGTGAAACAAGGGGAATCATACTACCTTGGGTAACTGCCTTACCACAGGGGAATAAACTAGTGGGGGGAACCCTGCTTTTTGATGCTCAGGAGAAAAAAGTAAAGTATTTTAAAGCAGGTTCTGAAAGCCAGTGGGTAGATCTCTCGGTAAAAACAGGAGAGGTTCCCACTCAAGGAGGCTTACAAGAAAATAGTAATTTCCAAAATGTAATTATGGGTAATACCCAAAGTGATGCAGATGGGGTATTAGTTTTAGAATCCACCCAAAGAGCGTTGGTATTGCCTAAAGTAAAGAGTCCTCATTTAAATATGCTAAGTCCTTCTCCTGGTACAATAGCCTATGACACAGAATCTAAAATGCTTTGTATTTTTGATGGAAAGCAGTGGTCTTTTTGGAAAGCCAACTAAACTTAAAAGTAGATAGAAGTACTAAAATGAAAAGCAAGCTCTAAAAAGGCTTGCTTTTTTTATAGGAAGAACTTGTATGATTTTATATTTAGCTTCTATTTATCTAACGATAAAGTTGTTGTCTTTTTGGGTTGGAATAGTAGGTTAAACCATTTTCTAAAAATACCAGGGTGATGTAAACGATAGGTTTTCTTAGCTTGCTTAGCTACTATTTTATTGGAATCCACTTTAAGGGTTTCAAGAATGTCTAAGTGATAGTGAGAGGCTACTTGAGCCCTAACACTTGGGTGAGAATCCTTTTTTAGTACTTCTAATATCTCTTTTATATTGTGTTTAGCAACTTGGGTGCGTATAATATAATTAGAATCAAGGGCTAATTTTTCTAAATTTTCTTTGTCAGGATGCCTACATAGTTCTAGTTTTACTAGAAGGCTTTGATCTTTATACAGGGCATCAAATAACTCCCGGGATCTAGTCTTAGCGATTTGTGCTCTAATTGTTGCACTAGAGTCATCGATCATTAATTTAAGGATGGAAACATCCTTAAAAGCACAAATTTTCTGTTTTACTATTTCACAAGGATCCTTGGCTAAAGCAAGTAGGATATCTGGGTGAAAGTGCTCTGCAACTTGTTGCCTCACTAGGTTGTTTTCATCTTTTGCTAAAAGAGTTAAAAGACTTGGGTGATTGTGTTTGGCTACTTGTATTTTGATAAAAGGATCTTGGTTGTAAGCTAGTAATTCTAACAAAGCTATATCATCCATCTTAGCTAATTCTCTTAAGATATCCCAAGGAGCAGTCAAACAAATCTCTTGCCAATTTTCTTGCCCATTTTTAAGCTTGCTTTGATTGTCCTTAAAGGCTGTTTTAATTTGTTGTACAACAACTGGGTCTACTTGGAGTTTTTTAAAGTACTCTGGAGATTGTTCTAAAGTAAAACATTCTTGATGGGTAAAGATATATTTACCAGCAACAAGAGTAGGGAAACCAGATACAGGATGCTCTAAGATAATCATGCGATAGAAATTGTTTTTTTAAGAGGTGAAGTTTAGCCTCCTATTTGTTTTTTGGATCTATAGGAGCTCAAAGAGCTAAATTAACCTAAAAAATGGCTATCGAGGTATTTTAGGATTGTTTTTTTAGATAAATTAAATGCTGCAGCTATTTTTGATCTGAAAAGGAGATTATGCCTTGAAAATTATCCAATTTAATCCTTTTAAGGTATTCCCTTAAAAGTAAAGAGGTAAAAGTTTCTTATCTCTACTGATAAAGAGTTTTATGTATATTCTGATTTCGGTTTGATTTATTACATTTAGGCTATATACATTTTTTTGAGTAAAATAAGGTAGCTGACTATCAATAATTCAAATGTTTTTTCGGCAAGCAATCAGGGGATTCGTGTAATAATTCATGCTTTTCAAACGTAAATCTATGTAGGGAAGTACATTAAAGCTACCTCTTAGTACTATATCTTCTTTTTGTTTATTAGTAAGTACTCATAAACAATGTGTTACATAATAATAGTGTAGAGATAGATAAAACCCTATAAATTCCAAGTTATTATGTCTATTTGTGTTTTAATTGTTTTTAAGGATTTAATAATAGCTTTCTCTGTAGGTAAATCTCCAAAAACGAGTAGTTTAAAATCATAAAAATAACTCTCTTTAATTTTATCCCAAGTTGATTCTAAGTCACTAAATAAAATAGATTCCTTAGGATGATTACTTAACTTCATTTACAAGGATAGTCAAGTCAATATCTTCGGAAAAACGTTTTATAATATCAAAACACTTTGACAAAGCTGTTCCTCCTTTAAAAACAGTGTAAGATTTAAGCTTTGCATCGGTGAAAATTAATTTTAAAACATAAGTTACCCAATAGTCTTTTTCAACATAAATTGGTAGTATCCCTTTTTCTTGAGCAGTTATGGCAATTGCTTCTTGAAATCTTTTTCGATCTAAATGTAATTTCATATTATGTTCCAATTTATAGCATTAGGAAATTCCTTCATTATTCCATTAAATTGATATTTTGTTGCTGGATTCAATGAGTTTCTAAGTATTAAAGTTTCTACGTTATCTTCTAATAAACAACCTAATAAAGCACGAGTACTAGGAGGGTATTTTAATGCTAATCTCTGGATTTTCTGTAATTCATCCACAGAATAATCGTTTAATTTTCGTTGCAATATTTTACTTGAATTTACAATTGTCGCATCAGGTATTTTCTTAATCAACCTCAATGCATCCAATAATTGTAAATATTTAATATTATCGGTGGTGATTTTATTTTTTTGAAGTAAAAAACTAATCCTATAGGGTTTTCGTTCAAGAAAAGCTTTAGGTGTATTTCTTCCTATCTGTATCTCAAAACCTATCTGTGTTGTTAATCCTAATTCTGAAAAAACACTTATTCCTGTTATATAACCAATTAGGTTTCCATTTTCAATCAACAAATCTTTTACCACTTGTCTTGGTTCTGGATTAACAATGCCAAAAATGGTTTTTTCAGGTTTATAGTATTTTCCTTTCGAAAGCTTTGAAATTTTATTATTATCAGCTAATCGATTTAAATATTTTACCAGAGCTTCAAAGCTAATATTCACCTCTTCAATAAAATCTCTATAGGTGAAAATGTATCCTTTTGGTAATTTGTTTATCTTATCTTGTATAATATCAGTAGGTTTCATGGTTGTGTTGTGAAGTGCAAATATAGTAAAAATGTCCAGTTTTTACATTAAAAAACTGGACATTTTATTTGAAGTAGTTTTTCTTTCTAGCAAAGTGCTCAAAAAATTACTTACTTAGATATAAGAATATTTAAAAAAACCTTGCGTTTATGTAGCAAATAAGCTGTGGGTATTGCTTTGAAAGATATTTAACAATAAAGCTATAAGCCTTAGTGGGGTACTGAGTTAGAATACTGCAAAAAAAAAAGCACCCTTAAACGGTGAAAAAGTTTAAGTAGTGCTTGGTTTATTCTTGTTGTTATTTCTTAAGATTCCTCTTGTAGCCAAAAAGGCATACTCTGTATTTTTATATTTTTGTCAAATAGGATTTTATACGCTAAAGCATCTCCTTCATTTTTTATAAAAATAGTACTTTCTTGGGCTTGATAAGAGTGATTATATACTTGTTTAAACTCTTCAAAGGCAGAAAGGTTAAGCAGGGTTTCTCCAGCATTAGCCCCAGATAATCTACAGGCGTATACCACTGGAATTCCCACAACAGTTAATTCCTTTCTTTTGTTAACCAGGTGAACTTCTCCAAAGTCTACCCCAATTCCCAATCCAATATCTTTAATGTATACGTTAAAGAAGTTTTTGTGTTTCCAATAGTGCTCAGCAAAGGCTTGGTGACATTCTTGAGCTGCTTTTAAGGCTCTTACGATGGCTTGTTCTCCTGAGAAAAATTTTGGGAAGAAAGCCAAGATACCATCTCCGGTGAACTTGTCAAATACCCCATAATTATCCAAAATGATTTCCGATAATTGGTCGGTTAATAAGGTGATGAAGTCCGCAAACTGTTTAGGACTTTTTGCTTTTAGCATTAAGTCTGTTGAACGGCGAATATCAATGGATATCACCACCATTTCATGTAAGACACCATCTTTGAAATTATCTTTGAAATGAGGGTCACTAAAAAGATAATCGGAAGCCTCTGGGGTAATTCGGTGAGAAATATGGTTGATAGCCTCTTTGTTTTGTAGTTCTTCTAAAAGAACTACTAATCTTTCTTTGTGTTCCTTTACGTTTTTGTTATCCGCAATTAAGGTGGAGATTTCCCCTTTTAACTCACTGATCTCTTTTTCTTGTTTGGCTGTTGCCTTAAAATTGAGCAAAGAGCCAATGCTGTTATCATAAGGATCATTGTCAAAAGATAAATCCATTTTTTTCTTACTTATTTTTTGTTTCGCCTTTGGAATACTCGTTAGTAAATCATGGTCCATTACACTAAATACAGTGTCTGCTCCTTGGTCTATAGTTGTTAGATTCTCTTTGTTTGAATCTTGAATTGCTTTGTTTTTTGTTGTTATTTTCTTTGTCATATATTTTCCTTCTACATTTGGATAAATGTACGATATTTTCGTTTTTTTAGCAATTTTTTATCCTCAATGTTTTATTAATATGTTTGTTTAATTTAGATTTTTAAGATATTCTATATGTTTTTATAAAAAAAACATATAGAATGCTTTCAAAATAAATGACTTTGTTTTTTTATTGATTTAATAATTCTTGGAAGCGCTCTGCAAATAAACCAATGTGATAAGCATCGCCTAATCCGTGGTGTAAAAAGATACTTACAGCCATAGTGGAAACTCCTTGTTTATGAGTTAGTTTTCCAAAAGTAATCTTTGGACAGCTATCAGGGAAGCTATAGCTTCTAGCATGGGATATACTAGTGAAGTTAATCCATGGTATAGTGGAATAATGGATTACATTTTCTCCAGATATAGCAGGGGTTAATCCTTTAGAATTATGCACCAGCTCGATTTGCTCTTTGGCTTTGGGATAAAACTTTTGCCAAGAGTCATAAAAATCCATATAAGCAAAACCAAAGGTATTATCTGGTCTATTAATAGTAGGAGAGGCGTGAAGCACATCAAATAAATAAACATCCCCATCAACAATACGGTATTTGAAGTTTTCTATTTCATTTGCTGCCTGTAGACTTTTATAAAGATAGTACAGGAAAAAAGAAAACCCTTGTTCTTTTGCCTTTTGGTAGGCTATAGTACAATCTACCTCTAAGGTCACTCCAAAGAAAGGTTCATCGAATTTGCTAAAAAATAAATAGTGGTCTTTTCTTTGCCATGTATCAATATCTATGCGTGTTTTCATGTAAAACGAATTTAAGGTTATCTGTAGTAGGTGGGCAAGAGCAAAATTACAAACTAAGTCATTAACTAATCAAGGACAATTGACCCACTAAGGGGGTCTTTTAGGCTGTAAAAGCGTTTTATGTAATAGAATTTAGCCTCTATAAAAGCAAAACCTCCCTTATTGCCCTAAAAGGGTATAAGAGAGGTTTGTATAAAAGGGGAATTAGGGTTATTTACTTGGTGTGAAAATAATTTGGTCTTCTAGTTTATTTACTAGTTTATCATAGAAGGCTTTTACCTTTGGATATTCTTTTGGTTCAATTTTGTTTTCAGAGATGGAGAATTCTAAGCTAACAATAATTTTATCCTCTTTTTGCTCTACATGATAGTCTGCTTGCAAGCCTAACTCTTCTTCTTGTATAGTTAAAGCACTTGGTAAGTATTCTACTTTATAATTGGCAGGTATACTTATAGAGGCTTGAAAATTATCTAAAGTAGGGTAAGAGTAAGTAATTGGCAGGTCTCTTTTATTGGCTTTAAAAGGATTTTTAAAAGAATAGAACTGCATTGGGTTAAAGTATAGCTCATCATCAATCACTGATGAGGCATCATTCTTTTCAAAAGAATATATAAGTCGTAAATCCTTTTGTGTATTCTCTAAGTTGTATACCCTAACAGAAGTAATCTTAGTATTATGGGAATTCTTCTCAAAGTCATTCATTATTTCCTCTTGGCTTTTACCCTGGATGTTATTTCTAACATTATAACCCATATAGCCATTATAAGAAAGTAGCACCTGTCCAAATGCTTTCCCATTTGGTTCTAAAGAAATATGGTAATTTTCCAATCCTACAGAATAGAAAGTAGGGAACATTTGCGCAAAATAGAATTCCTCTGCACTTTTCATTAATATTCCCTCCCAGTTTAAATTACTAGTTGGAATAATATTAAGAGTAGTAAATGGATTTGTAGCATCTAGAAATAGAATGTCCTCTCCAATTAATGCACTACTAATTACTCTGTTAAAAGAACTTTTCTGAATCGATAGGTCAATTCCATTGGACTTAGTACTAATTAAAACAGGGTAAGACTCCACTCCAACATAGTTTAGCATACTAGTTAGCATTAGGTTAATGTCTGCTACGTTTCCTGTTTTAGCATCAAAAGCTTTTTTTACTCCTTCACTACTATAGTATCCGTTTTTCTGATTCCACGATATAGTGCTTTTTACTAAATCTAAGATTTTTTGGGTTTTCTCTAAATCCGATAAATCTTTGTATTGCTCTAAATCAATAATGCTTTCGAAATATTTGGTTTGTTTTAGCTGTTCTCTAAAGTATTTGTTGTTGTATATTTCTTTTACAAGATCTTCATTAGAAAGAGAAATTTTCTTTATCGGTTGATTTGGGAATTGTATCACACTAAGGTCAAAGGCTACACTAGGACGATAGTTCTCTAAATTGTCCACATAAGGTTCTTCTTCTAAGGCAGGTAGATTGGTAGCCGAGTAGAGAAGAATATTCTCTGTCATCTCCATCTCTCTAGTATTAGCACTATTAGAAAGTCTTAGTCTTCTTTTCTTATTATCTTTTTCAATATCTATAGGGGCATCCCCTTTTATACGGGTAGTGTATATTAAGTATTCTGGGATTCTCACTCTATAAGAGGTTTTTATAGTAGGTATGTTATTTTGAAAAGTCCATGCCGGAATTTCATTCAAATAATCGGTTCTAACTGTATAGCTGTACTCTACAATACTTCCAGGTTTAACATCTGGGGCTAATACCTTTTTTTGTTTCCAGTTTTCACTTTTTCTATCTTCAAAGACAGCATCGTTTTTCGCTTTTGTCTTTGTAATAGTACCATCTTCTTGTAAATTATACGTGGTTACTTGATCAATTTTGACTGTTTCATTCACGTTTTTTCCAACATAATAGTTCACAGCAATGTCGATACCAGGGATACCATCTTGAGTGTATACTTTAATTTTACGACTTGTTTCTTGAACCATTTGAAATCCTAAGGTAGGAATATAATCAAAATAGACAGTTCCCCATTCCTCTAATATAGCAGCATCTGCTTCAGGGAATTCGGGGTTTTGTTGTTCTAATAACTCTTCTTTAGTGACTTTATTTAAAAAGTCTTGCGCCCAGCATCCACTAGGGTATGCTAAAACAAGTAGAAATAATACTAGGGTTTTGTTCATTAGGATAAGGGGTTTATGATAATTTTAATTTGATCGGATGTATTAATTTGCTCTCTGAATTCTCTATATAGTTTATATTTCTCTTTACTATGGCTTCCAGAGATAATAAACAATTTGCGTTTATACTCTAGCACATTGTCCTTAAAAGAGAAAGTAGCAGTATAGGTTCCAAACTCGCTTTCAATAAAAATAGCAGTGGGGATCTTATCAATGGTATATCCCTGTGGTACTATTAAAGTTAGGGTATCCTCATCTAACCACTCTGATTCGATAGAAAAAGGAGTTATTCGTTTGTCTGGGCTAGATAGGTTAGAACCAACCGAATTCCATCCCGTTAGAGTAACCATTAATCGATTGCCTAATTTGGTAGCGAATTTATTAGACTTAAAGGCTAAGTTTTCTTTAAAAGTAGCATTGTCTTTGTCTATTTCTAATTCTAGAGTATCAAATTCATCTATCTTAAAGGTAGAAAGACGGCTTTTATAGTACTTTTGCTTATCGGAATTATTGTAATAATAAGTGAAGTTTCTGTTGTCAAACTGGCCTTGTGTACTGCTAATTTCCATAGTAACATAAGCATCTCCACTAGGGTCTAATTCTATAGTAGAATTACTTTGTTGCAAGTTTTGCTCATAGGAATAGTTCTGTGTCTTAACTAGTTCACTACCTTGTGGTTTAACAACAAGAGCCGTTCTATTGTCTGTAAAACCAGCGATGTAGCCAAAGGGTGCTTTTTGATCGGTACATTCCACCCACTTATAACCTCCACTAGGTAAAGCAATGGCTAAAATCATATGGTTTCCTTGTAAACAAACCGATTCACTTTGTATATCTACTGGACTACTGTTGCCATAAATAACCACAGGATAACTCTCCACGCCTGCTTGTTTTAAAAGTGCTCTATAGTAGTTACTTAGCCCTTTACAGTCTCCATAACCCAATCTATCTACTTCACTTGCCTCTACAGGTTTCCATCCTCCAATACCTAATTGAATACTGATATATCGAGTTCTGCCTTGCATATATTCATAGAGTATTTTGGCTTTTTCTATTGGGTCATCTACCCCTAAAACAAGCTGGTCTACCTTTTGCTTGGTCTGCTCACTAAGGGTTTCTGTTCCTTGTATTAAGTTGTTGTAATACCAGTTACCAAGTTCTTCCCAAGAAGTAAAAGAAGCATTTACTCCCTCAAGGTGAATTTTTTGTAAAGAAACAATAGCCTTT
This sequence comes from Myroides sp. LJL115, assembly GCF_054871665.1. Taxonomy (NCBI): domain Bacteria; kingdom Pseudomonadati; phylum Bacteroidota; class Flavobacteriia; order Flavobacteriales; family Flavobacteriaceae; genus Myroides; species Myroides sp. LJL115. The sequence goes on from NZ_JBTXLS010000040.1 coordinate 15,879, forward strand.
GGTAAAAAATTAGTTGGGCTAGGGGTGTTACTCTCGCTTATTAAAGCAGGAAAATTATGCAAGGAAAATTCTACCTTGTTTGGAGTGATACTTTCATTTATAGCAACAAAATCTGGGTTGTATAATTTAGCATCAATAGGAAGGTCTAATGGGGAGTCTATAGAAAAACTCGAGTGTATTATACTTTGGTTATAGTAATTAATAGGGGACCACTTGGGTAAAAAGGCGGTATTCCTAGATTCCAATTCACTTTCGAAAATAAAGGTTACTGGAAAATTCACAGGTTTGTACTCCAAAGTAAGTATTCTAGTATCCGTAATACTCATCCCTGCGCTTAAGGAGTAATCTTTAAAGTCTTTTTGTTTAAATACATGGAGTAAATCTCCTTGTTTATCGTACATGGATACTTGCAGGTATTTAATTTTATTGGTCTTGCTATAGTATTGGTTTAAGTCCAAAGAAGAAAGTCCACTTTGGTCAAGTACAGTAATAACCTTGGTTGTTTTGGTTATAAAGCGCTCCTGCGAGAGTACATTAACCTTTATATCTTCTTGATTTATAATGGTAACGGCATTTTGTGTAAGTTCATTGGGATAGGTTGGAATATCAATCTTCTTTTGAGCAAAGAGTATGCTAGTAAAAAGTAAAATAAATAGGGATTTATGCATAAGTAAAGGGACTTTATTTTTGCTAGCAAATATATTCATTTTAGTTAATTAAATGTTAATATGTAGTATGTAATATTAACTATTTTTAAAAATATTATTTTAGTCTAATTGAATTTATTGGTAAATTACTTTAATTAAAGGAGTTACTTTAACGTAAATTAGAGTAAAATGCTATTATCTAAAGAAATTAATTTTGTTAACTAGAAGATAATTAAAGACTTATGGAAACAGAACAAAAAGAAGTAGAGTATTACAAAAAGATGCTATTACATCAAATGCCTGAATTAACTACCTACCAGGCCTATAAGCTAGCAATTGGATTAAGGGAATTATCCTATCAAAGAAAAATAGCTAACTCTTTAAAGCAGATTACACAGGCAATGGAATAAGATAGTCCAAGCTATTATGATATAGGACAATAGCTTTGTTTTATCAAAAAGCATAAAGGATCATTAGTTAAGTAAATAGGATTTAATTTAAATAGTTGCAAACCAATGAAAATATCACAATGGATTTTTGCAGGCTTACTTTTAGTTAGTGGCTTAGTATACGCACAAGAGCAGCCAATGCTTTTGTTTAAGGGAACAATCACCGATTTAGACCCAGAGGATGAATTGGAAATCATCTTTGAAAAAAACACCATATTACCCTTAGAGGTGGAAAATGGTAAATTTGAAACCAGATTTATTTTGCCTGAGAATGGCGCTTCTGTATCTATTGATATTATGGGGCCAAAAGGCTCTAGATCTGCCAATTTTTATTTAGGAAATGAAACGGTAGAGTTAAATGCCTCGGCTTTAAATTTCAACAATGAATTAAAAGTGGAAGGATCCTCTTTAGATTCTTTAAGGTATGTATCTCATATGCAAACTAAACCAATCTATGATAAGTTAGATGCCTTATACAGCGATTTTTATTCACAAGAACAAGACACGGCTAATGTCGATAGCTTAAAGAGCGCATTGGAAGAAAACACTGCGGTTCTACAAAAGGAGATAGGTCAAGTACGATTAGCATTTCTATTGGACAATATTAATACCCCTTATGGAATCCATCTTCTAAAATACGTATTGCCTGGTTTAGATAAAGCTCAAATTGAGGCTTTACTTGCTAGAGTAGATCAAAAATACCAGGACACTCCAGAGATTAGCTTTGCTACATTATATGCACAGTATCCCAAACTAGAACTAAACCAAAGGTTTTATGATTTTAGTGTAATGGACCAGGATGGAAAATCCGTAGACTTTAAAGATCAATTCGATGGCAGGTATGTAATTCTGGATTTTTCACATCCGTATTGCCATTATTGTAGACAGGCGGCAGATTCAATCAAAAAGCTTTCTACAGAGCTAGAGGATAAAGTAAATCTTGTTAGTGTTTTAATTGACAATGATAAGCAAGTATTAGAGAGATTTAAGAGATTTCGTACACCAAATAGTAGAATTTATTATGCAGAAAAAGCAGATCTAGACCCTATTGTTGCAAAATACAAGAGTATGGATACACCTACTTATTTTGTTTTTTCTCCTAAGGGTGAGCTTATTTTATATCAAGCAGGTATAGATGGAGACTTACAAGGTTTTATAGAGAATCACAGTAAGAATAATCCAATATAATGAAAGAAGATACAAGCAAGGATAGATACCTAATTTGGTATAGGTTGTTTTATAAAAACAATTAAATAGTACAGTTCTTTTTGTCTTAATTTCACTCCCAGATATTAATGTCCTTCTAATTTTTATAATTTGTTTTCTAATATTGTTGTTTTTTGTAATCAAAAATCTCTTCAAAAATTGTAATCAAACAACCTTGTCTACATCCATTGTGAATTTATTGTAATAAAGGTTGTTTGTCTTCATTTTTTGTAATCAAAAACGATTGCGTACATAAATCTGTGTTTTTATGTAAACAAAGAGTTTTGTCTACATAAATTGTAATCAAAAGTTTTTGTATTCATATTTATGTTATTTTGTGTAAACAAAAGTATTTGATTGTGTTTTTTTGTTTAAATTTGTATTCAAAATAGCAATGTATGGATTACAATTTTGACAAAGCAGTAGATTATCATTACGGTAGTTTCCCTCCAAAAAATATTAATTACTCCCTTTTTATACAAGAGTTAGTACAAGCTACCGATGCGTTGGCTCGTTTTGACCAAATGCTGAAAAACCTTCATAACACTGAAATTCTATTAGCACCTTTACGAAATCAAGAAGCGGTAATATCTTCCAGAATAGAAGGCACCATTAGTACGATGGATGAAATACTTCAATATGAAGCTGATCATGAAGGAAAAGACACAGCTAATGTAAAAGCGGATGTTATTGAAACTATCTTGTACCAAAGAGCTTTAAAAAATGCACAAAATGCCTTTGAAAGTGGCTATGATTTTTCATTAAGCTTTATTAAACAAATGCATCAACAGTTATTGTACTTAGGTAGAGGTGCAAGTAAATCTCCTGGCGAGTTTAAAAAAGAACAGAATTATTTAGCGGATAGATTGAAAAAGGAAATTCAATTTATTCCTATTCGACCTGAAAATCTTAATGATGGATTAGAAAGACTTTTTGAATTTTTAGAGGAAAGTAATTTTCCTCCATTAATTAAAACAGCCATTATGCATTTAGAGTTTGAAGCATTGCATCCGTTTAAAGATGGAAATGGAAGAATTGGAAGAATGTTGATAACGCTGAATTTATGGCGAGAAAAAATTCTTTCACAACCTCATTTTTATATTAGTGGATATTTTGAAGAAAATAAAGACGAATATATTGAAGAGATGCGTAATGTTTCTAAGTCAAATGATTGGAATGAGTGGATTCGTTTTTTCTTAAATGCTGTGGAAAGTCAAGCTATCAGAAATTTAGAAATAGCAGAAAGTATTAAAAATTTGTACGAAACCACAAAAATAGAATTTTCTGATTTGCTATCTTCAAAATGGAATATGGAAATATTAGATTTTATTTTTACTTATCCTGTATTTAGAAATAATAAATTTGTTAATACAACTAAAATCCCAAATGCAACAGCAGTTTTGATTATTAGAAAATTGTTAGATAATGGATATTTAGTTTTGAGAGAAGAATCAGCAGGGCGTAGAGCCGCAATGTATTCTTTTGAACCTCTGATGCGATTAGTTAGAGTATAAGTTTTAAGCTTTTAAGAAGTATAATAAAATGGAAAAAGCGTTAAGAATTAGCTATTTAATTCTGTATCCGATAATTGCTCTATTACTCTTTTTTATTTTGAAAAGTGAAGGAGGAATCTCGAAACGCTATTACTTTTTTAGCATAAAGCTGACTTAAAAAACATATCTAAATAAACTTATAGCTTACTGTACAACCTAGGTATAATAGACGTAGTAATATATCTCCTTTGAGGTGTAAAATAGAATGATATAAAATTTCCACCAAGGAGCAAACTTTGTTGGATTTCTAGGCTTACAAAAGTGAAAAATATTACTAACTTTTTTTATTCAAAATTCACCTAAAAAATTGTTTTTTTACCGAAAAAGGTTTGTATATTTGTTATAGATAAGATATAAGAGCTTTTAAAAGCCGTTTACGTATAATTTTCGATATGACCTTTGGAAAAAAAATAGCACTACTACGCAAAGAATTAGGATTGAGTCAAAGAGAACTAGCTAAAAGTCTCCATACATCAGTAAGTGTAATTTCGCGTTATGAGAGAGATGAAATGATACCATCTGTAGATACTGCAAAAAAAATAGCAGAGATTCTTGGTTCTACAGTTGGTTATTTACTTGGAGAAACAGAAAATGTTAATCTTTTCAAAGATCCAGAAATGTTACAAAGGTTGGCTGAACTTGAAAATATGCAAAATGAAGATAAAATACATATTTTATATGTTTTAGATAGCTTTATTAAATCTGTTAAACTTAAAAAGATTGCTTTATGACAACTTATAACGTTTCTATCCCTGAAAGTAAGAACGCTTTCTTTTTGGAATTTCTTGAACTTATTGGAGCTCAATATAAAAAAGAAGAAGAAATTAATTTTCAGTTAACTGAGGAGCAAAAACAAATTTTGCAGCAGCAAGAAAATATTTCTTTAGATCAATGTATTGATGCTGAAGAATTCTATAAAGAATTGAAGAATAAATATGAGCTATAAAATAGTAATTACTCCTGTAGCTCAAGAGCACATTGAAGAAGCAATCGATTATTATAAAAAGAATGTTTCTACTAAAGTGGCTATTACCTTTATTAAAGATTACAGGGATACTTTTACTGCTATTCAAAAAGTGCTATATTTCAAATTCTTTTTTGAAAATGTTAGAGGTAAGCCTTTGAATAAATTTCCGTTTATAGTTTTCTATTCGCTTGATGAAGACTATAAAACAATTATAATTAAGGCTGTTTTTAATACCTTTCAAAATACTGAAAAGTATCCTAACCCTTAAAATATATATTCCCTCATACTATTGTCTGGTAAAAAATTAATACAAAAAAATGGGGCAGGCCTTAGAAGTTTCTAAGACCTATTTGGGCATTAATTGTTTTGGCTATTGTTTTGTTGTTTCCTAATTTTTGTTGTTTGTAAATATATAATTGGCTATTATTTTTCTCGTTTTAATACCAGTGGGCTAACTGGTTGATATAGTAAAGGAATCTGCTCTGTAATTGTATCACTTTTATCAATTCCAAAAGCTTCCTGATCACTTTGTCCTAGCTTCTTAAGTAGGAAGTATGCCTTTAAGATAAAACCTTCTTTTAAAGAAAATTCATTCTCTACAGATAGGTATTTCTCCATGATTATAAACTTAAAGTCAATAGAGTCATTATAAGGGTTTATCGTACTATTGTCTAGAGATAGATTTAATTCTTTATTGTCAATTAAGTCTTGCATAATTTGGGTGAAGAACAGCTCTGTTCTGGGCTGTATTCTAAAACCAATATTAAGAACAATCTTAATGACTTTATCTTCAATTAACTCACTTACTTGGTAATCTAAGGTATAGGGATTATTAGTTCGATTGATGTGGAAGAACCAATAGTGATCCGCTCTTTTTGGTTTTTTAGCGAAGATAGACTGTATAATTCTCTGTTCTATTTGCTCTCTTCTTTCAGCTTTAGTTAAGTAGATTAAATGGGTTACCATCTTTGGAATGGAAGTGTCATTACTTAAAGCAGTAATTTTCTTGGTGTACTTACCTAAGTCTTCCATTTTAGTGTAGCCTTTATTGATTTGTCTAGCGTAATAACTTACATACATCACCAAGAAGAATAATCCTCCTACAAATACAGTGATGTATCCTCCTTCTTGGAATTTGACAATATTGGCAATAAAAAAGCTCACTTCAATAACGGTGAATATCAATAATAATAAACCCACCATTGCCTTAGGCCATTTAAGTTTATAAAGTAAAAAGTAGTACAATAAGAAAGTAGTACTCATCATGGCTAAAGTGATAGCTAGTCCATAGGCTGCCTCCATTTTAGAGGAGGTTTGAAAATAGAGAATAACTATAATACATCCAAGCCAAAGCAAATTGTTTACACTAGGGATATATATTTGTCCTTTGGTCTCACTAGGCTGTTTAACAGCTACTCTTTGCCAGAAGTTTAAGTTCATTGCCTCGTTAATTAAGGTAAATGAACCGCTAATAAGGGCCTGTGAAGCTACAATAGCTGCTAGAGTTGCAATTACTACTCCTGCTAGTAAGAACCAGCTTGGCATTACCTCAAAGAACGGATTTCTTCCCTCTAATAATTCTCCACTATGCTCTAAAAGCCATGCTGCTTGCCCTAGGTAATTTATCACCAAACAAACTTTCACAAATCCCCAAGTTAGTCGAATGTTTTTTCTACCACAGTGTCCAAGGTCAGAGTATAGGGCTTCCGCTCCAGTGGTACATAAAAATACTGCACCCAAAATCCAGAATCCTTTAGGATAGTTTACCAGTAGATCATAGGCATAATAGGGATTAAGCGCCTTAAATACAGTAGGGGTCTGCCAGATTTGACTCATTCCTAAAATAAATAATACCCCAAACCAAATAGCCATAATCGGGCCAAAGGCTTTTCCTACTTTGTGGGACCCAAAACGTTGTAAAAAGAAGATCATGGAGATAATTCCAATTACAATGGGAACTACCTTAATATTTCCTTGAAAAATGGAAATCATTTCTAATCCTTCTACAGCGGAGGTTACCGATACTGCAGGAGTGATTATACCATCGGCTAGTAGAGCTGCCGCTCCAAGCATAGTTGGAATAATCATTGTTTTACCATATCGCTTTACTAGGGAGTATAAAGAAAATACTCCACCCTCCCCGTCATTGTCTGCCTTTAAAGTAAGCCAAACATATTTTAAGGTAGTTTGTAACAATAAAGTCCAAAATACACAAGATACTCCTCCTAGAACTAACATAGGGGTGATCTCTTTGAGTCCAATAATTGCTTTGAAAGTATATAAAGGGCTGGTACCTATGTCTCCATATATAATACCAAGGGCCACTAATAAAGAGGCTGCGCTTACCTTGGAGTGTAAAGTGCTTTGCTGCATGAAATAAATGTTTATTATTTATGGTGTAAAGGTCTTACTTTCTCTATAAGGCTCGTATAAAATTCTCTTTGTAGGATATAAAGATTTTATAAAGAAGCTAGGTTTGCTTACAGTCTTTAGATAAAGCTTATGGATAGATATCTAAATGATTTTTAGGGCAATATTGATCTATTAATTACTCCTATGTTAAATAGTAAATAATTTTTCGAATTAGTTGACGTTATTTGTATATTTACACATAATGTCAACTAAATTAAAGTATTATGAAAGAAATTGTTTCGCAAAAAATAAAACAAGGTAGAGTTCTTAATGCTATGTCACTACAGGAATTAGCAGATTTAGTTGGGGTCTCCAAACAAATGATTTCTAAATATGAAAATGGTAGTTCAATGCCGTCAAGTAAGACATTAATTCAGTTAGCTAAATCATTGAAAGTAAGAGTAGACTATTTTTTTACTCCCTCTTCTATTGAATTGGGTGAAGTAAATTTTAGAAAAAAAAGTACTCTTTCTATAAAAAAGATTAATGCCTTAAAAGAACAGATTAAAATGAAATTATCTAATTATTTAGAAATAGAAAATATTCTGCAAATAGATAATTCTTTTACTAATCCGCTATGCAAGAAAAAGGTTAAGTCTTTAGATGACATTGAGCAAGTTGTAAGGGACTTGAGAAATGAATGGGATATAGGCTATGATCCTATTCATAATATTATCCAACTCTTAGAAGACAAAGAAATTAAAGTTATTGAAATAGATGAAACACAAGATAATTTCGATGGATTGGCATCTGTTGTTAGTGATAAATATCTTGTAATAGTTGTAAATAAAAATTTTAATGTAGAGCGAAAACGCTTTACTCTGTTACATGAATTAGGTCATCTTTTATTAGACTTACCTTTGTGTGATAACAATTTGGAAGAACAGATTTGCAATAGATTCGCTTCAGAGTTTTTATTCCCAAGGTTAATGGTAATAAGAGAATTTGGATTGAAAAGAGTTGACATATCATTTAAAGAATTAGTAGAAGTTCAACGTAAATATGGAATAAGCATTAGAGCTATAATCTATAGACTTAAGGATTGTAAAGTATGGAGTGAGCAAAGAGTCGTAGGGTTTTATAAGAAAATAAATTACAATCCAAATTTAAGGCTTGAAGTAGATGCCCAACGATTTCAAACACCTGAGGTCTCTAATCGATATGAGCAATTAGTATATAGAGCCTTTTCTCAAGAATTAATTTCATCTAGTAAAGCAGCTTCCTTGTTAAATATTTCGGTTAAAGAAGTACTAGAGAATTCATCCATTTAAAGTGCTTAATATGAAGGTAGTAATAAGTGATGCTAATATTTTAATTGACTTACTCCATTTAGGATTAATTGAAGATTTTTTCAGGTTACAAAATTTAGATTTGGGAACCACGGATTTTGTTTTTGAAGAACTTCATCAAGAACAAAAGGATATTATACAGAAATTCTTTCAAAATCAATCTTTACTATTAATAGAATCCTCTGAGCAGGATTTGATAAATATATTTAAAATCCTGTCTTCAACAAAAGGATTAAGTGTTGAGGATTGTTCCGTATGGTATCATGCAAAAAAAACATCGAGGAATACTTTTAACGGGAGATGCCAAATTAAGAAAACAATCTTTAGAGGATGGAGTAGAAGTTCGAGGGATCTTATTTGTTTTTGATTTATTATTAATTAGTGGTTTTATCACTTTTGAGATGGCAATTAAAAAACTAAATCAGTTATATTTATTTAACCCTAGATTGCCTATAGATCCCCAAAAAAAAAGATTAGATTATTGGGCGATTAGTAAGCATATTACTTATTAGAAAAATGATTGTATTTCTTAGAACATACGAATTAGTCGGAGTATTCCTTGTTTTACAATTTTCCTTCGTTATTTTCTTTCGAACTACTTTTTTTGATAAAAGCCCACAAAAGAGTGTAAAAGTTTTTTTATTAATAGCAAATTAATATAACTTCGGACCACCAATAGGAGTAGTATAAAATAATAATGAAAGATTCAAACTTTATAAAAGCCAGTAGAAAGAGGCGAATAGCAGCTTTTTTAATAGATCACTTTGTAATAACATTTTTTATAGTTGCTATTTTATTTCTGTGTTATGCAGAAGAACTAATTAATGAAGATAGTCCAGAGGCAATTATACCCATACTAGTTTCTGTCTTACTACCAGGGTTTATCCTCTATTTTGCAAAGGATAGCTATCAAGGGATAAGTCTAGGTAAGTGGATAATGGGAATTATGGTTCGCGATCAAAACAACCTTAAAAAGGTTCCTTCTTTTGGCAGACTTTTTTTACGTAACCTTTTCCTTATTATATGGCCAATAGAGTTTCTTATTTTGGCCACTAATAAACAAAACCAAAGATTAGGCGATACACTTACAAAAGCAGTTGTGTTAAAGAATCCTATTAGAACCTCAAAATCTTCACGTATCATTGCGTTAATAAGTGTTGTGATCTTATTTTTAGTATTTATGATTTTTATAGGAGGAAGTATGGTGAAAAACTCAGATGCTTACAAAACTGCTATAGAAGAAATAGAAAATAACGAACAGTTAAAAACAGAAATAGGAACTATACTGAATTATGGTAGGTTCCCCTCTGGAGATATACAAGTGGAAAATGGGAACGGTAGGGCTTTATTAGGAATAGAAGTTATTGGAGAAAAAGGAATTATATCTGTTATTGTATATTTGGAAAAAGAACAATCAGAGCAATGGCAATTAATAGAAATGCAAAAAGGAGATGGTACTATCTTAAAATCTATAACTAATTAAATAGTGTAATTACATCTACAAAGGCCATAAAAGTACCTAATTCGGTACTTTTATTTTAGCTATAGGCTTTTCAATACTATTTAAGATGCTGTTTTGTTTTTAGTAATTACTTTGCTATTAATTATCTGAAAGAGAAATAGACGGGGTAAACCCAACCAATTCTTTGATGGTTTTAGATAGTGGTCCTTTTGTAATTGTTTGACTACTATACTACTCAAAGCGGTATCCTACTGCATTTTGAGTGAGTATGTGTTTAGGTTTGTTGGGGTTTTGCTCCAACTTCTTTCTTAAATTAGCAATGAATACTCTTAAGTACTGGGTTTCTGTTTGATAGGCAATTCCCCAAACTTCTTTTAGTATATACTGATGCGTTAGTATGCGTCCTTGGTTTTTAGCCAGTAGGGCTACTAAATTAAACTCTGTTGTGGTTAAATGTACTGCCTCTTGATCTTTTTTTACAATTCTACCAACTAGGTCAATCTCTATGTCCTGGAACTCTAACTTTGTGTTGTCTTCTTGTGCATTGTTAAGCCGAATAGCACAGCGAATCCTAGCCTGTAATTCTCCCATTCTAAAAGGTTTGGTTAAGTAATCCGTAGCTCCACTATCTAGGGCCTCTACAATTTGCTGTTCACTATTTTCTACCGATAAGATTATAATGGCTTTACTATACCAAGATCTTAATTGTTTTAATACTTCTTGTCCCTTTATATCAGGAAGACCTAAGTCTAATAATATAAGATCAGGGTTATAATTTGCCGCTAACATTAAACCCTCCTTAGCCGTTGTACTTTGTAGAATTTTAGCTCCACTTTGGCTTAGGCCTATTTCAAGTAGTTTTTGAATTTGCTGTTCGTCGTCAATTATTAAAATAGTAAAATCACTCATGTTTTAGATGGTTTAAATAGGAAACTTCACAGGGAATTACAATGGTAAATGTATTACCACTTGGCCAGTTTTGCTCTAAAGTAATACTTCCCTTATGGGCTTGTACAAATCCCTTGGCTATGGATAGCCCAAGACCTGTGCCTCCTGTTTTCTCATTTGGTAGGCGGTAAAATTTATCAAATATCTTGTGGTGCAACTCGGGTGGAATTCCCTTGCCAAAATCACTTATACTCAAAGATAGAAAATCGTTTTTGATTTGTGCACTTATCCTTATCTTACTTTGAGGATTATAGATAATTGCATTGTGCAATAAAATCTCTACTACTTGAGAAAGTAAACCAGGGTCTACTTTGCATAAAGGTAAGTCATCTGATGGCTCAAACTCAATGTTGTTTTGGGCATAAGAAAACTTTTCTATACTTAAGAAAAGTAGTTCGTTTATATCACTCCAGTCCTGGCGGATGGCTAAGTTGCCGGTTTCTAGCCTATTCATATTTAATAGATTACCCACTTGTTGATTAAGGCGTGTTGCAGCTAAATCCATTTGCTCTAACAGCTGCTCTTTGTAAAGCTCTACAAGAGTGTCCTTTGCCCTTAGGGTATCTATACCACCTATAATTGTGGAGATAGGAGTGCGAAGTTCATGGGATAAAGAGCTAAGTAAGGTGTTGTATAAAACGATGGTTTTCTCTTTTTCTTCTTTGTCTCTTATTTTTCTTTCTTGTTGCTTGATGCGGTTTGTGAAAACAGCATTCAAAACAGCCACAAGTAAAAACATGAAAAATAACAGTACATTCTCTGGGCTATTAATCTTATAGTGTAAAATAGGATCTATAAAAAACACATTAAGTATCACAGCGCTTAGTATTGCAGCAATAGTAACGGGAAGAATATCATATAGGATAGCCAAAATAGACACAGCTAAAAACAAAATTAAAGCTGTTATTTGATAGTGTACTACATTCTTGAACATAAAGGCAATAGCCGATATAAATAGAATGGAACCTATGCAGATTACATATCCGTTAAGTTTAGATACTTTGTTTTTCATTTTTACAAAATAGAGATTGCCTATAATAGTTTGCCTTCTTTAAAATAAGTTTTCGTATATATGGTAAAACCTTCCATAGAAAGCATTGTACCCATCTGGCTAAAACTAATTAATAAGAAAGTAAAAATATTCATTTTTTAGTGAAATAGAGAAGTGATAAGTAAGGAATTAAAATAATATCTAAGAAGACCACTTAATGCTTGGATGTCTAAGGGATTATACTTTTTTAATTAATTACCTTTATGGTAGTAAAAAACTAAGCAAATTATCTTTTAGTTAGTTGATAGTATAGGTTTGTAGAAGATCAATAGGCTCATTGAATTTGAGCTTTTAGTTTTTATTGTTTAAATGCTTACTGATATCGGTATACTAATAAAAAGTACAAACTAAGGAAATGGGGTGCTTTACCAATTAAAACTATCTATTTAAAAAGTTATTATACATATTTGCGACTTATTAAAATTTATTAAGATTATCAAAATGAAGAAAATTACAAAGTTTTTAGTATTATCTGTGGTTGCAATGACAATGACTTCTTGTTATACAGGAAAATTAGCTGTTGGACAAACTACAATAAACGAACCAGTAATTGAAGTTAATAAAGTGAAGAACCACGCATTAATTTTAGGATTAGTACCATTAGATAATGGGCACAAGGCGAGTGAATTTGTTAACAATAACCCTAATTATGTAGTAAAGCACCAAATGAGCTTTATTGATGGTTTACTAGGATTTGTGACTTTAGGAATCTATACTCCTACTACGACTACATTCTATATGCCAGTTCCAAAAAATTTCTAGGAAAAACATAAAATATTAGAAAAGCAATGGGGCTGTCTCTAAAGAAAAAGAGACAGCCCTATTTTTTTGCATTTTACTTCTGTGTGATTTTCGGTATTTTTCTAAATATGCGAAGCTCAGACATTGGAAAAATATATTTTCGGTATTTTGGTGTAAAAAGAGGCATTTTATGCCACTCTTTTTCTAATATTCTGTGCGATTGCCAATAATCCGAACTCTAA
>NZ_JBTXLS010000041.1:0-27599 GCF_054871665.1 Myroides sp. LJL115
TTAAGTCCAATTCATCGATAACCTTATTTACAATGCGTACTGGATGCAAGGCAGGAATGAAATCTTCCAAAGAATGAGGAATCAAACTCATTTGATTCTGATCGTAAAGTCTATAACGTGGTGCTTGCTTTGCCATATTTACTTGAATTACTTATGCTAATTTAAGTATATTAGATTGAAATTCAAATAATTATAATGGTGTTTTTTACTTAAAAGTACAAAAAAGAGGCTATCTCATTTGAGACAGCCCCTTTTTTTATTACCCTTTAAAGACGCTTAAAGCCAGTTATACTACATAGTCATAGTAAAATATTTATCCCCTACTTCCCTTCTCTTAGACTACTTAAAAACTATTTTGGTTTTTAAAAAGAATCTTATTCGTCTAAAGAGAGAATTCCCAAAATTTGTCAGTCCATTTTTACCGAAAAAAAGCCAATCAAACCGTCATTTTAGGTAAGACTAAACTATTATGCCATAAAATTGCATAATTCCAATAATTAACTCAAAAATACTTATTTTTAATAAGTCTTATTATAAATATTGATTTAGGACAAATGTCTTTTTTTTGTGCTTTTCCATTACATTTACAAAACGTATCTTGTTTTAAGCAAACCCAAATACGCTAAACTGAAAATACTTACAGACACCTTAGCGAAAAAAAAACAACTTTTCTAGTACCTGATAATCTTTCAAAAATAACACTATGAAAACATCAATTTGAAAATAAAATTTGTAGTTAAAAAGAATATCCTTACTTTTTTAGCCTGAATAAATAATAATTATGGAAAATGCAATTAAAATCGCCAATGAACTGATTTGGTCTAACGTTTTTATCACCCTTTGTTTAGCTGCTGGATTGTTTTTTACAATCAAGACAAAATTTATACAAGTACGCTTCTTTCGATCCATGGTCAAGCTACTTTTTACAGAGGGATCCTCCGAGAAAGGAGTTAGTCCATTTCAAGCCTTCTCCATTGCTATTGCAGGTAGAGTTGGTGTTGGAAATATCGTTGGTGTTGCCACTGCAATTGCCGCCGGGGGACCAGGTGCAATTTTCTGGATGTGGATGATTGCTTTTTTAGGGAGTGCATCTTCTTTTATTGAGTCAACTCTAGCCCAAATATATAAGACTGAGAAAAATGGTCAATATTGCGGTGGACCAGCATTTTATATAGAACAGGGTTTAAAGAACAAACCTTTCGCATTATTATTCTCCATTATTACAATCATATCCTGTTCCTTGTTTTTACCAAGTATACAAGCAAACAGTATTTCTATAAGTGTACAAGAAGCCTTTGCAGTTCCGCAATGGATTACTGGTATTGTTATTTGTGTCTTTTTAGCTATCTCAGTTTTTGGAGGAGCAAAAAGCGTAGGGAGAATCGCTCAAATTGTTGTTCCATTCATGGCTACAGCCTATATTATAATGGCACTAGCCATTATTGGAATTAATTATCAAGCAATTCCAGAAGTATTTGCGTTAATTGTACGCTCTGCCTTTAACCAAGAAGCCGCCTTTAGTGGTATTTTTGGAGCTGCTATTGCTTGGGGAGTAAAAAGAGGCATATATTCCAATGAAGCTGGACAGGGAACTGGACCACATGCTGCGGCTGCTTCGGAAACTTCTCACCCTGTAAAACAAGGGTTGGTACAAGCATTCTCCGTTTATGTAGATACTTTATTTGTATGTTCTGCAACAGCCTTTATGATTTTGTTTACCAACCAGTATAATGTTTTAGATACTACTGGAAACTATATTGTCCATAATATACCAGATGTAGAAGCCGGTGCTAGTTATACGGTAAGGGCTATAGCAACTCAATTTCCATCTATTGCTTCTCAGTTTATTGCCATTGCATTGACTTTCTTTGCCTTAACAACCACTATGTCCTATTTGTTTATTGCAGAGACAAACTTTGATTATTTGAGCAAAAAGAAAAACATTATCCTAAGATGGATCATGCGTAGTGTTATTTTAATCAATGTATATTTTGCAGCAATCAATGAACCAAGTACAGCATGGGCTATCGGAGATATAGGTGTTGGAGCTATGGCTTGGCTGAACTTTATCGCTATTTTGTTATTATACAAACCTGCCATGATTGCTTTGGATGATTATATTAAACAATTCAAACAAGGATTAGATCCTATTTTCGACCCTGCTACGGTAAACATTAAAAACGTAAGTCCACTATGGACTAGAGTTGCAGCAGAGAAAAAAGCAGAATTTGCCAGAAAACAAGCCCAGACAAAATAAATTATATAAATCCTTTGTACCTTTGTACGTTATAAAAACAAAAATAACTTCAATATGGATATTACAATAAGACCAGCATGTAAAGAAGATTATGATATTGTACCTGAATTAATGCTTCAGGCAATGGAGGAAATAGTTTTTACTTTCATTGAAAAACAAGATATCGAAGAGGCTATACAATTCTTGACTGTACTTTTCAAAGAAAAGAACAATTTATATAGTTATGAAAATACTTTTGTTGCTGTAAATAAAGACCAAGAAGTTCTAGGTTGTATTACAGGTTATGATGGTGCAAAGTTTGAAGCTTTAAGGCAACCTGTTTTAGAGCATATGAAACAAAAATATAACAATGACTACGTGCCTGAGGCAGAAACAGCGGAAGATCAATTTTACATTGACACTGTAGCTGTAAGTGTATTGGCCCAAGGTCAAGGAATTGGTGCAAAGCTTTTAAACTTTATTGTGGAGCATGCCAAAGCAAATGGTCATCAAAAAGTAGGGTTAATTGTAGATTTAGATAATCCTCAAGCTATGAAGCTTTACCAAAAGTTAGGTTTTAAGCAAGGGGAAATTATAGAATTTGCCCAAAAAGAATATTACAATATGTATATCTAATATATAAAGTCCCAAGTAAAAAACACTTGGGACTTTTTTTTACTATCAAAGCTAGCTATTTAAGTAATAAATAAAAGAATTAACCCTTTAAGTAAACTCACTTATTGGCTTTAAATAATTATATTTGCTCAAAAAATAATAAGCAATGTCAAAAAACATAACTCCATATAAAGAATCAGATTTAGGCAAAAAAAAGCAAGTTGAACAAATGTTTGATAACATTTCAGGGAACTACGACAGTTTAAATAGAATGATTTCTTTAGGAACAGACCAAGGTTGGAGAAAGAAAGTATTAAAAATGGTTAGCCAATCTAACCCAGTCAACATTTTAGACATTGCCACTGGTACAGGAGATTTAGCTATACTTTTATCCAAATCGGATGCTTTAAGTATAACAGGTCTTGATCTTTCAGCTGGTATGTTAGAGGTTGGAAAACAAAAAGTGAAAGCACTAAACCTAGAATCAAAAATAAAAATGATTCAAGGAGATTCAGAAAACCTACCTTTCCAGGACAATAGCTTTGATGCAATCACAGTTGGTTTTGGAATTAGGAACTTTGAAAACCTAGAAAAAGGTTTAGGTGAAATTTTAAGAGTATTAAAGCCAGGAGGTGTTTTTGTTATTTTAGAAACATCTGTACCTACTAAGTTTCCTTTTAAACAAGGTTACTTCTTATACACACAAAGCTTGCTACCTTTAATGGGGAAATTATTTTCAAAAGATAAACAAGCTTATGAATATTTGTCTGATTCGGCTAAAAACTTTCCTTTTGGCGTAGAATTGAACAATATTTTAACCAAAGTTGGGTTTAAAGATGTACAACACTTCCCACAAACTATGGGTGTTGCTACCATTTATAGATCGTCAAAATAATATGAGAAAATTTATTTGCATTATAGTAGTTCTATTTGCTACTATCCCAAGCTTTTCACAAGGGTTATTCTCTAGAAATCCTATTTTAAACAAGCAGGATTGGGATAAACAACGTGTACATTGGGGATACTACTTAGGGTTCAACTCCTATAATTATAAAATTAATTATGATCAGAATTACTATGAGCAATTAAAACAATACCAAGATACCTATAAAGAACAAACTCCTAGAGATTATAGTGAAATTCAAGTAACTTCTGCTATAGGCTTTAACGTTGGACTTATTGGAAACTTACGGTTAATGGAGTATTTAGATCTTCGTTTTGAACCAGGTTTATATTACACTAAAAGAACCCTACACTATCCAAAGGCTATCTTTTACCATTATTTTGATAAACAATATAACAACCCAAATCCTACTAGTAGAGAAATAGATATGGCCTCTACTAAAGAAGTTGGTAGTACATATATTCATTTACCTTTACTTTTAAAGTTTTCTGCTAAAAGAACAGGAAACATACGTCCGTACATTTTAGGAGGATTCTCTAGTGACTTAAATTTAAGTAGTAATAGTACTTCCCAGGAAGATAACTATGAAGGAGTTTGGAGAATGAAGAAGTGGACCTTTAATTATGAACTAGGAGCAGGTATTGATATTTACTTTCAATACTTTAAATTCTCTCCTTCTATTAGAGGAGTATTTGGTTTAGATAATGAGTTGATTCCAGATAACAACCCCAATAGTCCATGGACATCGGGTATTACCTCCATGAAATCAAGGGGTGTCTTTATTAACTTCACCTTTCATTAAAAGATATAAAAAAACGCAAAATAGATCCTATTTTGCGTTTTTCTTTTATATAGATTGCACTACTTTTTATAGATTTCGTCTAAACTCACTTAGAACAATAGAAGTTGCCATTGCAACATTTAAACTCTCTGTTTGCTGTAAATCTCCAAAGCGAGGAATACTCAATTTTTGACTAACTACCGCCTCAAGTTCTGGTGATATACCATTTGCTTCGTTTCCAAAAATAAGAATACCATCCTTTTTCAAAGGGGTCTTGTAAATATTAGCCCCATCCATAAAAGTACCATATACTATAGAAGGGTTAGGACTTTGTTGAATCATCTGTTTCAAATCTCCATACACTAAGTTAACCCTTGATAAAGATCCCATGGTAGATTGCACTACTTTAGGATTAAACATATCCACAGTAGAACTACTACATATTATATGAGAAATACCGAACCAATCACAAAGGCGAATAATAGTCCCCAAATTTCCTGGATCTCGTACATCATCCAAAGCCACTACCAAATCCTTATAATCTACTTGCTTAGACTGCGGTATATAAAAAACTCCTAAAGCATTACTAGGAGCCGATAAAGCAGACATCTTCTGCATATCACTCTGCTTTACAAGGGTACACTGATCAGAGGCTACATTAAAGTCAATTGGTTCGCTCACATATAAATGTTCCAAAGCAATACTGGAATTAAGCAACTCTTGAATTACCTTGATTCCCTCGGCTATAAATAAACCATGGATTTTTCGGTACTTTTTTTGATGTAAACTTTTAATTAACTTTATTTGGTTTTTGGTAACCATAAAAAATGTATTTTTGAACGATTATAGACACAAACGGCCTTGAGTAAATTTTTAACAAAAATAGTATTAATTCTATTAACTAGCATAAGTTTTTTTTCCTGCTCCTTAACCAAAAGAGTTCCAGATGGAAGCATGCTACTTATGGAAAATACCATTATTGAAAACAACAAGAAAAACAATAAAGAAGAAATTAGCGAACTTCTTTATCAACGACCCAATAGTTCCATTCCTTTTTTAGGAGTGCGACTGCGTTTGCAAATGTATAACCTAGCAAAACAAAATGCAGATTCCCTTTATCACATTTGGTTAAAAGACCATCCAAAGACCAATAAAAACTTAACTGCCCTATTGTCCCAAAAACAAGTAGAGCGCTTAGGGAAATCTTTTATTATCTCAGGATTCAATAATTTTTTAATCACCACAGGTGAGGCTCCCGCTATTTACGATACTCTACGTACCGAGAAGTCTGTTGTTCGCCTAAAAAACTTCTATTTCAATAAAGGTTACTTTGATACTAATGTTACCACTAAAGTAGATACTATAGGGCCTAAAAAGGTAAAAGCAATTTATACCGTAGAAACTGGACTACCTTATTATATCGATACGTTAAGCTCTGATTTTTCTACAGAAGCCCTAAAAGAAATATTCGAAAAAAATAAAGCAAAAAGCTTTATTAAAAGCAATACGGTTTTTGATATCAAAAACTTTGATCAAGAACGCACAAGAATTACTACTGATTTTAGAAACAATGGGGCTTATTATTTCCAAGAACTCAATATTCGTTATGAAGTAGACACTGTTTTAGGGGTAAAACAAAAAGCAAACATCCACCTTATTGTAGAACCACGAACGGTAAAGATGGAAGATGAGCTTATCCAAGAACCTTTTAAAATTTACACTATTAGTGATGTCAATATCTATACCGATCACAGTAGTAAAAACCAAGCCTACTTTCTAGATAGTATACAATATAAAGACTTCCATATTTTTAGTTCAACTAAGTTACAATACAAGCCAAAGGCAATTACAGATGCTATTTTTATCACAAAGGGAAGTTTATTCAGTGATTCTAAACGTATTTTAACCAGTAGAGCAATTAGTAACCTAAGGGTTTTTAATTATCCTGTTATTGAATATACCGAGGATAAAAGAGACTCAACAGGTTCTTCCTTAATCACCAATATTTACTTAACCTCTAGAAAGAGAAAGACCTTCAGTCCTTCTTTGGACATCACTCACTCGAATATACAAGATTTTGGTATCGCTGGAGGGGTAGGTTTACTTTTTAGGAATGTTTTTAAAGGCGCGGAAATATTAGAATTTGCTATTAAAGGAAATATTGGTTCCTCTAGACAAATGAGCAACCCAAACAATGTGTTTTTTAATGTAACTGAATATGGAGCAGACGTTAAATTAACCTTTCCTAGACTATTCTTTCCTATTAAAACCGATGGAATTATCCCAAAAACGATGCTTCCAACCACCACCACGGCATTTGGTATTTCTAAGCAAAGAAACATTGGACTAGACAAGGATAACTTCACTGCTATTATTAATTATAGATGGACTCCTACTCGAAATAATTCGTTTAGTTTAGATCTGGTTAATGCCCAATATGTTAGAAACACCAATCCAGGTAACTACTTTAGTGTATATAAATCTTCGTATAGACGATTAAGTACCATAGCACAGGAATATAAAGACCAATTGCCAGAGGATTATTTTAATGACCAAGGAGACTTAGATATACAAAACAATGCTACAAATGATTTTATAGACCTAGCTTTACAAAGTGATAATCCTTTAGACTTAACGCCACAAGACTATGGAATTGTAAGGGGAATACACGAGAGAAAGGTGCGTTTATCGGAAAACAATCTAATTTTCGCTTCTAGTATTTTATTTACACGAAGCACAAAAACAAGTATCAACGACAATAACTTCTATACCCTTAGGGCAAAGGTGGAATCTGCCGGTACTTTATTAGACCTATTAACTAGCTCCAAGGACAAAAAAGGACCTACAGGCCATAAGACACTATTTGATGTAGAGTTTTCTCAATATCTAAAAACGGAACTAGACTTCGTAAAATACTGGGACTTAGGAAGAAAAAAAGTGTTAGCTATTCGAGGGTTTGCAGGTGTTGCAATTCCATATGGTAACTCTAATTCCATCCCTTTTACAAGAAGTTACTTTGGAGGAGGATCTAATGATAACAGAGGGTGGCAATCCTACCGCCTTGGCCCAGGAAGAAGCGGTGGTATCAATGATTTCAATGAAGCCAACATGAAGCTTTTGTTATCTGCAGAATACCGCTTTAATATAACAGGAAGCTGGAATGGAGCATTTTTTATGGATGCTTCTAATATTTGGAATATATTTGACGAGATAAAAGACAAGAACTACACCTTTAATGGCGTCTCGTCTTTTAAAGACATTGCTGTGGCCACAGGTTTTGGTATTCGTTATGATTTTAGTTTCTTTGTATTTCGTTTAGATATGGGATTCAAGACCTTTAATCCTTCGATAGAAACCCAAAGAAAATGGTTTCAGGAATTTAACTTTAAAGAGTCTGTGATAAATGTTGGGATTAATTATCCCTTTTAATCAAATAATAATTACTATTTTTGTCAAAACTTTTTAACACACAACACATGGCACATAATATTAAACCAGGAGTTGCATTTGGAAATCAAGTGCAAGAAATTTTTAAATATGCAAAACAAAAAGGTTTCGCTTTGCCAGCAGTAAACGTAACTAGCTCTAGTACGATTAATGCGGTAATGGAAACTGCTGCAAAATTAAATGCTCCTGTTTTTATTCAATTCTCTAATGGTGGAGCTTCGTTTATAGCTGGAAAAGGGCTTTCTAATGAAAACCAAAAAGCGGCAATTGCTGGTGCTATTGCTGGTGCTAAACATGTTCACGCCTTAGCAGAAGCTTATGGGGTAACGGTTATTTTACATACTGACCATGCTGCTAAAAACCTTCTTCCTTGGATTGATGGACTTTTAGAGGCTGGAGAAGAGCACATGAAGATGTATGGTAAACCTTTATTTAGTTCTCATATGATTGACCTTTCAGAGGAATCATTAGAGGAAAATATTGCTATTTCTAAATCCTACCTAGAGCGTATGGATAAATTAGGAATGACTTTAGAAATAGAATTAGGTATTACAGGAGGAGAAGAAGATGGAGTAGATAACACAAATGTGGATAGCTCTCGTCTTTATACACAACCAAAAGAAGTTGCTTATGCTTACGAGGAACTTTCTAAAGTGAGTAATCGTTTTACGATTGCTGCTGCATTTGGAAACGTTCACGGAGTTTACAAGCCAGGTAATGTGAAATTAACTCCTATTATTTTACGTAATTCACAAGATTATGTGTCAGAGAAATTTAACTTAGGACATAATCCAATTGATTTCGTATTCCACGGTGGTTCTGGTTCTTCTCAAGCTGAAATCCAAGAATCTATCCAGTATGGTGTAATTAAAATGAATATTGATACGGACACTCAGTTTGCTTACACAGAAGGAGTTAGAGATTACATGATTCAAAAAATAGACTATTTAAACACTCAAATAGGTAACCCAGAAGGAGATGATATTCCTAATAAGAAATATTATGACCCTAGAACTTGGGTTAGACAAGGAGAATTGACTTTAATCGCACGTTTAGAACAAGCTTTTAAAGATCTAAATAACGTGAATACGTTATAGTCTCCTTGCTTTCAAACTTAATATAAACAAAACAATCATTTTATGGCTTGGTTTAAAAGGAAAGAAAAAGGAATTCAAACACCAACAGAAAACAAAAAAGATGTTCCAAAAGGACTTTGGTATAAATCTCCAACTGGAAAAATTATTGATTCTGATGAACTAGCAGACAACCTTTGGGTATCTCCAGAGGATGATTATCACGTTCGCATTGGTAGTAAAGAATATTTCGAAATTCTTTTTGACGATAACGACTACAAGGAAATAGCCAAAAGCCTTTCTTCAAAAGACATTTTAAAGTTTGAGGATACCAAAAAATATGTAGATCGTTTGAAAGAAGCAACAACTAAAACACAATTGAAAGATGCTGTTAGAGTTGCTGTGGGAGAATCAAAAGGAGAAAAATTAGTAGTTGCAGCAATGGATTTTGCTTTTATCGGTGGTTCTATGGGATCTGTGGTAGGAGAAAAAATTGCTAGAGGAATAGATTATTCATTAAAGCATAAAATTCCATTTATGATGATTTCAAAATCAGGTGGAGCGCGAATGATGGAAGCAGGTTTCTCATTAATGCAAATGGCTAAAACATCTGCAAAGCTTGCTCAGTTAAGCGATGCTAAGATTCCTTACATTTCATTATGTACGGATCCAACAACAGGAGGTATTTCTGCTTCTTTTGCAATGTTAGGAGACATTAATATTGCTGAACCTGGAGCGTTAATCGGATTTGCTGGGCCTAGAATTGTTAAAGATACAACAGGTAAAGATTTACCAGAAGGTTTCCAAACTTCTGAGTTCTTATTAGAACATGGATTTTTAGATTTTATCGTTCACCGTAAAAACTTAAAAAATCAAGTAAATCAATATTTAGACTTAGTTTTAAATAGACCAATGAGATAATAAAAAAAAGCACCTTTTAAAAAGGTGCTTTTTTTTATTATAGTTCCATTTCTTACTTCAAGGGATTATATCCCAGAGCGAATAGCTTCCACTGGATCTAAATTCGCAGCACTTCTAGCAGGGAAATAACCAGACAAGATTCCAATAATCATGGAGATTCCCAATCCTACTAATATATTATAGAAGCTTAAAATATAATGAAAATCTGTTGTAGCACTTACCACTAAAGCAATAAGCCAAACAAAGAAAACCCCAACTAAACCACCAATCAAAGCAAGTATAATTGCCTCAAATAAGAACTGAATTAAAATAAAGTGGTTTTTAGCTCCGATGGCTTTTTGAACTCCAATTAAATGTGTTCTTTCTTTTACAGACACAAACATAATATTGGCAATTCCAAAGCCTCCTACAAGTAAGGAAAACCCACTTACAATCCACCCTACTACATTCATTTGGGAAATAATGTTATCTATAAAGTCCATTAGTCCACCGAAAATATTGATAAAAAAGTTATCCAAATCGTCTGTCTTCAACCCTCTAAAGAGTCTTAACTTACCTCTTAATTCATCTTCAAAGGAATTCATATCATAAGAATCAAAAGGCTTAGTTACAATAACAGGCTTAGTCATGGCACTATTATCCCCATAGAGCATACGCAAAGTATTGGTTGGAATATAGGCTTTCTCATCCTTATTTCCTCCTATATTTACACTACTAGCACCTTGCTTTTCCATTACCCCAATCACCGTGAAATTTCTGGCGTATATCCTTACCTTCTTCCCAATTGGATCTACTCCCTTAAAAAGACTTTGTGCCACCTCATGACCTAATAGCACTACAAAGCTTCCACTATTGTCCTCCGATTCTGTAAAGAATCTACCTTGATCAATTTTTATATTGTCTAAAAACTGAGTATCCACCATAGCAGTTTGCATAGTAATGGAATTGGCATAATTTCCATTGTACATGATATTTTCACGATTTGTAAAAAGAACGAAGCTCATATATTGAGCAGCATTTACAGTTCTTTTTAAATACTCATACTCCTCATAGGTAACATCGGGAAATTGCTCTTGCTTCCAACTAGGCACATCGCTTGGTCCAAAGGAAGAATCAAACAGATAAATCATATTGGAATCAAAGCTACTTAGCTGCTCTTTAATATTCTTTTCCAAAGAATCTACCGCTGAAAGCACAGCAATAATGGAGAAAATACCTACAGTTACTCCTAAAAGAGATAAAACAGTCCTCAACTTATTGGTTCTAAGGGCGTTTAAAGCAAAAACAAAACTACTAGATAATAACCTAAAGTACAGAAACATAGTCGATTGGGATTAAAAAAAAACATACAATATCTATAAGACGAAACAAAATTGGATTCGTTACAAAATAAAGTTTATAAATAAAGATAAAACTTCTGTTTTAAACTTCATAATTACACTTACAATACTTAATTTTGTGTGCTAATTAAAAACACAACATGAACACAGCAAAAAAAATTAAATCAGCACTTATCTCTGTTTTTGATAAAAACGGATTAGAACCTATTGTTAGAGAATTACATAAGCACAATGTAACTATTTATTCAACAGGAGGTACAGAAGCTTTTATTAAAGATTTAGGTATTGAGGTAGTTCCAGTAGAGGATGTAACTTCTTACCCTTCTATTTTAGGAGGACGTGTAAAAACACTTCACCCTAAAATTTTTGGTGGAATTTTAAACAGACAAGACAACCCAAGTGATGTGGAGCAAATGCAGGAATATGATATTCCTCAAATTGATTTAGTTATTGTTGACTTATACCCTTTTGAAAAAACAGTTGCACAAGGAGCTAGCCAAGCAGAAATCATCGAAAAAATCGATATAGGTGGAATCTCTTTAATTAGAGCAGCAGCTAAAAACTTCAAAGACACTAACATTGTAGCTTCTGTAGAAGAGTACGCTACATTTTTAGAGATGATCCAACAAAATGAAGGAGCAACGACTTTAGAGCAAAGACAATACTTAGCAACTAGAGCTTTCCATACTTCTTCTCATTATGACTCTGCAATCTTTAATTACTTTAACAACAACCAAAGTAATACATTAAAGATTAGTATAGACAAAGGTACTTCTTTACGTTATGGAGAGAACCCACACCAAAAAGGAGAATTCTATGGAGATTTTGAATCTTTATTTGAAAAACTAAACGGTAAAGAATTATCTTACAACAATCTTTTAGACGTAGATGCAGCAGTAAACTTAATGAATGAGTTCGCTGGAGATAAACCTACCTTTGCTATTTTAAAGCACAATAACGCTTGTGGAGTTGCACAAAGAGATACAATCAAAGAAGCTTATTTAGATGCATTAGCAGGTGACCCTACTTCTGCTTTTGGTGGAGTTTTAATTTCTAACACTATCATTGACTCTGAAACTGCAGAGGAAATCAATAAATTATTCTGTGAAGTAGTTATTGCACCAGGTTATGAGCCAAGCGCTGTAGAAATATTAAAAGAAAAGAAAAACAGAATTATCTTAGTTTTAAACGATATTGTTTTACCTACAAAACAAATTAGAACTTGTTTAAACGGTATTTTAGTACAAGACAAAGATAATATCACAGATAGTAAAGAGCACTTAACAAAAGTGACAAACAAACAAGCAAGCGAAAAAGAAATCGATGATTTAATTTTTGCTTCTAAGATTTGTAAACACACAAAATCAAATACTATTGTACTTGTAAAAGACGGACAATTATGTGCCTCTGGAACAGGACAAACTTCAAGAGTAGATGCACTTCGTCAAGCAATTGAAAAAGCAGTTTCTTTTGAATTTGATTTAAATGGTGCTGTAATGGCTAGTGATGCATTCTTCCCTTTCCCTGATTGTGTAGAAATTGCAAACAAAGCTGGTATCACTAGTGTAATTCAACCTGGTGGATCTATCAAAGACGAATTAAGCATCCAATACTGTGACCAAAATAATATGGCTATGGTATTTACTGGAACACGTCATTTTAAACATTAATTTATTACTTTTGCGTAGTAAAAAATATTAACTCTAAAAGCCTTTTTAATTTTATGGGATTTTTTGATTTTATGACCGAGGATATCGCCATTGACCTAGGTACAGCCAATACTCTTATCATTCACGATGGGAAAGTGGTGGTGGATAACCCATCTATTGTAGCTCGTGATAGGACCACGGGAAAAATTATTGCTGTAGGAAAAGAAGCGAGCCTAATGCAAGGTAAAACTCACGGTAATATAAAAACCATTCGCCCATTAAAAGACGGAGTTATTGCTGATTTCGACGCATCTGAAAAAATGATAAGCCTCTTTATCAAGAGCATTCCTTCTTTAAGAAAGAAACTTTTCACTCCTGCACTTCGTATGATCGTTTGTATTCCTTCTGGAATTACAGAGGTAGAAATGCGTGCGGTAAAAGAATCTTGTGAACGCGTTAATGGTAAAGAGGTTTACTTAATACATGAACCTATGAGTGCTGCTATTGGTATCGGAGTAGATATCATGCAACCTAAAGGTAATATGATTGTAGATATAGGGGGTGGTACAACAGAAATTGCAGTAATCGCCTTAGGGGGGATTGTTTGTGATAAATCAGTAAAGATTGCTGGAGATGTATTTACAAACGATATTATTTATTATATGCGTACACAACACAACTTATTTGTTGGAGAGAGTACTGCTGAGAAAATAAAAATTCAAATTGGTGCAGCTACAGAAGATTTAGAAACACCACCAGAGGACATGCTTGTTCAAGGGCGTGACCTATTAACTGGAAAACCTAAACAAGTAACAGTATCTTATAGAGAAATTGCTAAAGCTTTAGACAAATCTATTCAAAGAGTTGAGGACGCAGTAATGGAAACATTATCACAAACTCCGCCAGAATTAGCTGCAGATATTTACAACACAGGTATCTATTTAGCAGGGGGTGGATCTCAATTAAGAGGTTTAGATAAGAGAATTTCTCAAAAAACAGACTTACCTGTATATATTGCAGAGGATCCTCTTCGCGCAGTAGTTAGAGGTACTGGCTTAGCAATTAAAAATATTGACAAGTATAAAAGCGTACTTATCAAATAAATAAACAACTATGCAGCAGATAATTAACTTCTTTATAAGAAACAGTACTAAGCTACTGTTTTTGCTGCTTTTATTCATATCGCTTGCACTAATAATAAGAACTCATGCTTTTCACAAGAGTTCTTTTATTAGTTCAGCAAACGATGTGACAGGATACGTATATGAGAATGTGAACGACTTAAAAGAATACGTTCACTTAAAGAGTGAAAATGATGCTCTTGTCTTAGAAAATGCTTACTTAAAATCTATTGTCTACAATACTACATCGGTTTTAGACTCTCTTGAAATCCAAAAATACAGGCCAAGTGAGACCCAAAACTATTCCATTATTGTAGCCAAAATAATTAAAAATAGCTTTAATACAAAGGAAAACTACTTAACCATAAAAGGAGGTGAAAACCAAGGTATCACTAAAGACTTAGGGGTTATAAATAGTAAGGGAGTACTTGGTATTGTAGAAAAATCTTCCGCTAATTACTCTACTGTTCAAAGTATACTTAATATAAAATCTCAGATAAATGCCAAAATCAAAGGTTCTAATCATTTTGGAACTTTACAATGGGATGGTAAAAACACAGGTTATGTCAATTTAACAGATGTACCTAGATTAGCTGAGATTTATAAAGGAGATACTATCGTTACTGGAGGTAGATCTACTATTTTTCCTGAAAACATCCCAATTGGAGTAATCGACAAGGCTTTCACTAACGAAAGTTCTAATTATTTCACAATTTCCGTACGTCTATTTAATGACATGACTAATTTGGGCTATGTTTACATCTTGAAAAATAATGACATCCAAGAAATTAATGAACTAGAACACAGTAATTAAAAAATGAATAGTATTGTATTATCAAATATCGTAAGGTTTACTTGTCTATTATTGGCACAAGTTCTTATTTTCAACAATATAGACCTATTCACCTTTATAAATCCTTATCCTTATATTCTATTTATTATTCTATATCCGGTAAATGGAAATAAGGCACTTTTTTATATCTCTAGTTTTTTACTAGGTCTATGTATTGATACCTTCGAAAATTCAGGAGGTGTACAAGCAGCTGCAAGTTTAATTCTAGCTTTTGCAAGACCTTCTATACTGAAATTTTCCTTTGGTATATCCTATGAATACCACAACTTAAACATATTTAGAAAAGTAACTTCTGATTTACTTAAATCCCTAGAGGTTTTTGGTTACTTGGCTATTTGTATCTTAGTACACCATGTAGTTTTGTTTACTTTAGAATTTTTACGCTTTGATTTCCTCTTGGAACTAGGCTTGAGAATCGTTCTAACTACAGTAGCTACCCTACTGACTTGTATTTTGATTTTATTCTTAATGAAACCCGCTAGAAAATGAGAAAGTACTTATTACCCATTGTTATTGGTCTAATCTCAATAACAGTATTAAGTCGTCTTTTTTACTTACAAGTGGTAGACGATACCTATATTAAAAAATCAGAGAATAACGCTTTAAAGATAGTTTATGAATATCCTGAAAGAGGATATGTATTTGATAGAAATGGTACTTTATTAATTGCCAACCAGCCTTCTTATGACATTATGGTAATCCCAAGAGAAGTAGTCAATATTGATACATTGGCGCTTTGTGATTTACTGCAAGTTCCTTTGGAGGATTTTAAAACTAAATTAGAAAAAGCTAGAAGATATAGTCCTAGACTTCCATCGATCTTTTTACCTCAGTTAAGCAAAGCAGAATATGCAGCTTTCCAAGAGAAAATCAGACACTTTAATGGATTTTATATCCAAAAGAGATCCCTAAGAGATTACCAAGTTTCTTCAGGAGCAAATATTTTTGGTTATATACGTCAGGTAACCGATTATAATATTAAAAAAAATCCCTACTACCGACCAGGAGACCTTATAGGAATACAGGGAATTGAACAAGAATATGAAAGTATCCTAAGAGGCGAAAAAGGAGTTAAATACATACAAAGAGACCGCTTTAACAGAGAAATTGGTTCCTTTAAAGATGGTATATACGACACTTTAGCAAAAAAAGGAGACGATATTACTTTAACTATCGATAGCCAGCTTCAAGCTTATGGAGAACTTTTAATGCAAAATAAGCGAGGAGGTATTGTTGCCATAGAACCTAAAACAGGAGAAATATTGGCCCTTGTCAATGCTCCTTCTTACGACCCTGCTTTATTAGTGGGAAGAGAACGCTCTAAAAACTATACAGCTCTTTATAACGATTCTTTGGCAAAACCACTTTATAACCGAGTTCTTTCAGGAGAATACTCCCCTGGATCTCCATTTAAAATATTAACTGCATTAATAGGTTTGCAAGAGGGAGTGATAAATACCCATACTACTTTCCCTTGCCAAGGAGGTTTCTTCTATGGTAAAGGTGCTTGGATGGGTTGTCACGATTATGGTAGCTGGAACATTTATGAAGCAACAGCAAAGAGTTGTAACACATATTTTGGTCAAACCTATAAAAGGATTATCGAAAAATATAAAAGTCCTAAAGTTGGTATAGATGCTTGGCATAAGCATTTACAAAGTTTTGGTTTAGGACAATTTCTTGGTTATGATTTACCTGAGGGTAGAAAAGGGCATATTCCTGATTCCAACTATTACGATAGATGGTATCCCAATGGAGGTTGGCGTAGTACAACTACAATCTCTAATTCTATTGGTCAGGGAGAAATTATAATGACGCCAATGCAGTTAGCCAATACCTTTGCAGCAGTAGCTAACAGAGGATATTACTACACCCCTCATATTATTAAAAATATAGAGCATCAACCTATTGACCCTAAGTTTACCACTAAACATGTAACCACTATTGACCCAAAGCACTTTGACGTAGTAATCAAAGGGATGAATGAAGTATTCCACACCGGTACAGGCCGTAGTGTAGCTGTAGCAGAAATAGAAATGGGTGGAAAAACTGGAACTGTTGAAAACTTTACCAGAATCAACGGCAAGAGATACCAGCTTACTGACCACTCGGTATTTGTGGCTTTTGCCCCAGTGGATGACCCTCAAATTGTTGTAGCAGTCTTCATTGAGAATGGATATTGGGGCTCAAGATGGGCAGGTCCTATTAGCTCTTTGATGATACAAAAATATCTTCTAGGCGAGATAGTTAGAAAAGACTTAGAAACTCGAATGATTAACGGAAGTCTACAAAGCGAATACGACAAAGTATTACAATTATATAGCAATACACCAAAAAAGACAAAATGAGAAGCGTAAGCGTACATAGAAATATAGATTGGATCTCGGTACTAATATATTTTTTATTAGTTTTTGCTGGATGGGTAAATATTTATTCGGCCTCCTTACCAGCAGTGACAACCTCTATTTTTGATTTAGATCAAATTTATGGGCGCCAGCTTATGTTTATTTTTGCAACTATCCCTGTCATTATACTGATACTATCTATAGATGCAAAGTTTTATGAAAAATACGCCTTAATCTTCTACATCATAGGCCTTTTATCCATTTTAGGTTTATTCTTTTTTGGAAAGAGTGTCAAAGGACAGACTAACTGGTATTCAATTGGTGGCTTTGGTATACAGCCCTCTGAGTTTGTAAAAACCACCACAGCTTTGCTCTTAGCTAAATATCTCTCGGATAATCAAGACCATTTAGCTACTGTCAAAGAACAAATCATGGCACTTACCATTATTGGTATTCCTACTCTATTTATTTTAAAACACGATACTGGAAGTGCAATGCTTTTTGTCTCGTTGATCTTTGTACTTTATAGAGAAGGCCTGCCTAGTTGGTATTTATGGACAGGGTTTATCTGTATTGTACTTTTTATAAGTGCTTTACTTGTTAAACCATTAATCATCGTAGCGCTGATTGCACTTTTGACTGGACTTCATTTTTATATGAATAAATCCATACAAAGGAATCCTTTGATATACATAGCTCTGACTATTATTATGTCTACCTTTGTACTTTCGGTAGACTATGTGTATGATAAGGTCTTAGAGCCTCACCAAAAGGATCGTATCAATGTATTAATCGGAGAAGATGTAAATATGCAAGCCGAAGGCTATAACCTAAACCAATCCATTATTGCTATTGGCTCTGGAGGATGGACTGGAACTGGTTTTTTACAAGGAACCCAAACCAAAGGAGGTTTTGTTCCAGAACAACATACCGACTACATTTTCACAACCGTTGGAGAGGAATGGGGCTTTGCTGGAGCTACGGTAGTTATCGCTTTATTTCTATGTTTATTCTACAGACTAATCTATTTAACGGAAAGACAAAAGAAAAGATTTAATCGCGTTTACGGGTACTGTGTGATTTGTTTTCTATTTATCCACTTTGCCTTTAATCTATCAATGCTAATTGGATTATTTCCAACTATTGGGGTTCCCCTACCCTTTTTCTCGTATGGAGGTTCTAGCTTAATTGCTTTTACCGTATTACTTTTTATCTTTTTAAAACTCGATGCAAATAAAATCAATGAATGGTAATATTCCATTCTTTGTTCTTATTCTTTCCCATTGCATAGCAAACAATAAAACAATAATTACATAAATACTCACACAATGAAAAGAAACTTCTTTTTAACAGCTTCCCTACTTCTAGCATTAAATACCCTAAATGCACAAGAACAAGTAGAACCTAAAGTTATCTCTACTTTATCTCAAAATGTAGAAGGCTTAGCACAAGAGAAAGCTGCTTTGGACACAAAAATTCAGATTGAGAAGTTAGAGATTGAAAATAATTTAAGTGAAGCAAAACGCTTAAAACAAGAGCAGAAAATTGCAGATCAAAAATTAAAAGCAGAACTAAAAGCTCAAAAACAGCAAGAAAAGGAACATAAGAGAGCATTAAAAAAGCAAAAAGAAATTATCAGTGCTCAAAATAAACTAGACAAAGCAACTAGTAAATTACACAAAGCACAAGATAAATTCAATAAAGCAACTACCAAGTTCCAAACTAGACAAGCTTTAGGAAAAACTACTCCTATTGAAGAGTTAAAAACAAAAGCAGTTTTATTAAAACTACAAACAAAGGTTACAGAAGCAGAATTTGAAGTAAAAAAGCTTACTTTACAATTTGAAACTTTAACCAAGTAAATAGAAAAAAAGGGGTCTCATAAGTGAAGAGAGCCCCTTTTTTGTTTAATAAACACCTTATTTTACTTAGTATAATTTATTTAATCTGAAATCTAAACTATAGCTAATAAATTACTTCTGAAAGATAGCGAAGTAACCTTTATGAGATTGATCCCGTTTTATATTCTCTACCTAGGTGAAAAATGGGTATAAATGAAAAAAACTCCAAGATTTCTCTTGAAGTTTTGCTTTTGTGGTGCCTCCAGGAATCGAACCAGGGACACAAGGATTTTCAGTCCTTTGCTCTACCAACTGAGCTAAGGCACCCTTTTTTTTATACACTCATTTTTTTTTGTGGTGCCTCCAGGAATCGAACCAGGGACACAAGGATTTTCAGTCCTTTGCTCTACCAACTGAGCTAAGGCACCTAAAAAATAAGGCATCTAAAAAAGATATTTTCTATTCTAAAAGAATAAAAAACCCCGAAAACATCGGGGATTTTCAACAAGTGGTGCCTCCAGGAATCGAACCAGGGACACAAGGATTTTCAGTCCTTTGCTCTACCAACTGAGCTAAGGCACCTGTTGTGCTTATAACGTGGAAATTTTGTGGTGCCTCCAGGAATCGAACCAGGGACACAAGGATTTTCAGTCCTTTGCTCTACCAACTGAGCTAAGGCACCAGTATTTCTACTTGATTTGTAAAAGTTTTTTGTGGTGCCTCCAGGAATCGAACCAGGGACACAAGGATTTTCAGTCCTTTGCTCTACCAACTGAGCTAAGGCACCATTTAGCCTTTTACAAACAGAGAAACTTGTTCTCTTAAGCGGTTGCAAATATAGAATAGATTTTTATACTTGCAAAACTTTTTCTTAAAAAAATCATTTACTATCTTTGAATCCACAAAGAAAATATCCATGATTTTAGCAGTAGACATAGGTAATACAGCCACCAAAGTAGCTCAATTTGAAAACAATAGCCTTGTGGAAAAAATACAATTTCCCACTGGAGAATTTACTGAAAAATTTTTATCTTTTTTTTCTAAATTCGATCCGATGACTCCAGTTGTGTTAACAAGTGTGGCACAAAATAAAAATGAAATAGTACTTTGGTTAGAAAAAAATGTACATTTGACTACAATCACCCATAAAAGTGAGATGCCATTTACAAATAAATATGCAACCCCCACTACTTTAGGAATAGATAGAATGGTTTTAGCTGCGGGAGCTACTCTTAGATACCAAAACACAAATCGTTTAGTAATCGATGCGGGCACTTGTATAACCTATGATTTTATTGATCAGGATAACAATTATTTAGGCGGGGCTATATCCCCTGGGCTACAAATGCGCTATAATGCTTTAAATCACTACACCGCAAAGCTACCTTTGTTGGATCCTATGGATACTTCCTTCTATATTGGACAAGATACCAGCCAAAGTATACATGCTGGAATTGTAAATGCAATTACCTATGAAATAGAGGGTTTTATTGCGCAATATGAAAAGTCATATCCTAATTTAACAATTATTTTAACAGGTGGTGATACACTTTTTTTGGCAAAAAGATTAAAAAATGTAATATTTGCTAATTCAAACTTTTTATTAGAGAGTTTGAATGCTTTATATCAATCCATAATTGAAAATGATAAAAAAAATTCTCGTAAGTCTTAGCTTAGTTTTTGCTACAGCTGCAATAGCACAGCAAGGAACAGCTACTCCGTATTCATTTTACGGTTTAGGTAATGTTAATTACAACGGTACCAATGAATACAAAGCAATGGGAGGCACTAGTGTTTATGCGGATAGTATCCATGTAAATTTAAAAAACCCAGCGTCTTTTGCCAAATTAAAGTATACGACTTTATCCCTTGGGGCAACGGCTCATTATTATCGTTTCAAATCCGATCAAAGTAAAGATGAAGCAAAAAGACAATCCTTTGATTATTTTACTTTAGGTTTCCCAATAGCAGAAAAGGCTGGTGTAGTTTTTGGTATTCTTCCCTACTCTAATGTAGGTTATAAAATCATTGGACAAGAAACTACCAATCCTCTAGGTCAAACCACTGCAAATAGCTTTACTGGAGATGGTGGAGTGAACCGTGCATTTATTGGAGCAGGTGTAGAGCTTACCTCTAACTTGAGTGTAGGTTTTGATGCTGGTTACCATTTTGGAAAAACAGACAATAAAACCTTTACTTGGATGAAGGATATAGGAGATGGTACTCCATTAGCTACACAAACTCTAGAGCATAAAAACTTAGATTATAAAGGTTTCTCTTATACAGTTTCTGCTCAATATGAAGCAAAAATAAACCAATATGATTTTCAATCTAATATCACTTATGCTCCACAAACTAAGTGGGATGTGACCAATACTACTAAAATAGGAATATATGATGTTTACGCTCCTTCGTACCCGACAAAAGAAGAAGTGCTTGTAGATGAAACGGCCACTTTTATAAACCCACAGAACCTAGCAATTGGAGCTGGTTTTGGTAAAAAATTCAAATGGTTTGTATCTGGTCAGTTCACCTATGTTGAAAACAGCAAATTAGCCAATGCATGGAATACCACATCTATCGCAGGTTATGAGGATACTAGAAGATATTCTGTAGGAGGTTTTTATATTCCAAAATATAACTCTTTCACAAGTTACATGGATAGAATTGTCTATAGAGCAGGTTTTCGTTATGAAAACACAGGTCTAGTATTAAAAGAACAATCTATAAAGGATTATGCTTTATCGATTGGTTTTGGTCTTCCTGTAAGAGGCCTTACTAATATTAATATTGGCTTTGAATACGGACAAAGGGGAACAACATCTAAAGATTTACTTAGAGAAAATTACTTTAATATGACTGTAGGGTTCTCTTTAAACGACATTTGGTTCAAACGTAGAAAGTTTGAGTAATCCCTATCTTTAAGATGAAAAAAGATATTAAAAGCTTTATTGGCTATTTTTCTGTGATTGCCTTAGCGGTTCTAGGGGCCTCTTGTGATAATAACTTAAAGCAAATACAACAATTTAATCAAACTAGCTTCTTTCCAGTTGGAGAGGCTCAAGACATACATTTACAATACGTAGATTCTGGCCGAGTAAAGGCTATTCTGGTGGGAAAGCAAATGTTAGATTATTCCAATGTTTCTAATCCGTTTACAGAATTTCCTGAGGGAGTACACGTTACTTTTTTTGACAAACAAAACAATAAAAGCACCGTAGTAGCCAATTATGCCATTTCTTATTCCACTACAGAACTTATTGATTTAAGAGGAGATGTAGTAATTACAACTCATGAGGGTAAAAAATTAGAAGCCGACCAATTGTATTATGATCAAAAAAACAATTGGCTTTATACCCTTGGAAAATACAAAGCTTCTACCGATGCAGAGAATTTCACCCAAGGTATAGGTCTAGACTTTAATAGTAATTTAGATATCGTCAGAGCACAAAACAGCTATGCGGAAAGTATAAAAAAACAAAATTAAAATGAAAGCACTACGAATTATACCCTACTTCTATTTATTCATAGCTTTATTATTTATCTATGATGCTGTTACAAAAATCCAAGCGGGCCAAAAGGACTTTTGGATTAGTTTAGTTGTAGCTGCTGTTGCAATCTTTATGTTCTTTTTCAGACGTAAATTTGCAAAAAAAATGGACGATAGAAACAATAAAAAATAATAAAAATAAAATACCACTCTTTAAGGTGGTATTTTTTTTATCTTACCACTTTTTAACAAAAAAATATCCCAAACAACTAACATTATTTTATTAACCTATTAGATGAAAATACTTTTTTAAGGCTTTAGGTAACTTTCTAAAGCTAAAACTTGACAAATAGCCTAAAATATTACCATTAGGTCTTTTATTATTAATAAGATAATTGTATTTTCGCTCACTGAAAAAAATTACACATAACAAAAAAGCATGGCAGTTTTATCAAAAATTAGACAAAGGTCCGCACTGTTAATTGCAGTAATCGGAGTTGCTTTATTAGCATTCGTCATAGAAGGAGTACTTAGTAGTACAGGAAATGGGGCATCGAGAAACATCGGGCATGTTAATGGACAAGACATTAATACGATGGAGTTCAACTATAAGGTTGAACAAGCCAAAAACAACAACCAGTGGACAAATTCTCAAGCTGTTGTTGCAGTTTGGAATAACGATGTAAACGAGATTTTACTAGCTACAGAAATAGAAAAATTAGGTTTAAAAATTGGTCCAGATCAATTAATAAACGTAATCAAAAATGATCCATCTATTGCAGGGGATCCAAACTTCCAAGATGAGGCAGGTAACTTCTCTATGGATAAATTCAATTCTTTCGTCTTAATGATGAAACAACAAGGTCCAGAACAATGGAATGCTTGGTTAAACTTTGAAGCTCAATTAGAGAAAATTGGACTTCAACAAATGTATTTCTCTTTAATTGAAGGAGGAATTTACACAACAGATTTAGACGCTAAAACGGCTTACTTATTAGAAAATGATAAAGTAAACTTCAATTATGTAACTGTTCCTTATTCTTCTGTTAACGACCAAGAAGCTAGTGTAAGCGATCAAGAAATTACTTCTTACATGAAGCAACACAGCAACAGATTCCATTCTGAGCCAACAAGAGTAATTGAATATGCTTATATTCAAAGCTTACCTTCACAAGAAGATAAAGAAGCAGTAAAAGAGGCTCTAGTACAATTGTTAGAACCTACAATTGCTTATAATGTAGATACTAAAACAAACGATACTATTGCTGGATTTAGAAATACAAAAGATGTAGCTCTTTTTGTTAACACTAACTCTGATCAAAAATTCGATACTTTATACTACTCGAAAAGCCAACTTCCACAAGGTTTCCAAGATCAATTATTTAACTTAAATATTGGAGAGGTTTACGGCCCTTACGAAATTGGAAACAATTTATTTATCACTAAAATGGTAGATAAACAAGTAGGTAATCAAGTAGATGCTGCACATATTTTAATCTCTTACCAAGGTGCTCCTTCTTCTATGTCATCTTTGACAAAAGAACAAGCTAAAGAGAAAGCAGACAAATTATTACAACAAATCCAAAAAGACCCATCTTCATTTGCTGGTTTAGCAGCTTTAGAATCAGATGATCCAGGTTCTAAACAAAATGGTGGTCTTTACCAAGGTATATCAAAAGGAATGATGGTTCCTGAATTTGACACTTACATCTTCTCTAATCCAATTGGAAAAGTTGGTTTAATCGAAACTACTTTTGGTTACCACATTGTGAAAGTAACAGACAAAGTGAATACGGTTCAATTAGCTAACTTAATTAGAGAAATCGAAGTTTCAGATGCTACAGCTGACCAAATCTATGCGCAAGCAACTAATTTAGAGCAATCAGCTGCAGATAGCACAGACTTTATCGCTTTAGCACAAGAGCAAGCTTTTACAACACAAAGCAATGTTATTATCTACCCTTTCCAAGATCAATTACCTGGAGTTGGAGAGCAATCTAACATAGTATC
Organism: Myroides sp. LJL115; assembly: GCF_054871665.1. Taxonomy (NCBI): domain Bacteria; kingdom Pseudomonadati; phylum Bacteroidota; class Flavobacteriia; order Flavobacteriales; family Flavobacteriaceae; genus Myroides; species Myroides sp. LJL115. The sequence goes on from NZ_JBTXLS010000041.1 coordinate 24,627, forward strand.
ATGGGCATTTAATTCTGCAACTAAGCAAAATGCAATCAAACGTTTCGATACTGCTTTAGGTCACATCATTGTAAAAGTAACTACTGTAGATAACTCAGGATTACTTCCAATGGTAGAGGCTAGAAAAATAGTTGAGCCAATTTTAATGAACCAGAAAAAAGCGCAAATCATTAGAAAAACAATGACTGGTGCTACCTTGGATCAGGTTGCAAGTAGTAGTAATGCTTCTGTACAATCAGCAAGTAACCTTACTTTAAAAGCTCCACTTATTCCATCTATTGGATATGAAGCTACTGTAGTTGGAGTTGCTTTTGCTACTGAATTAAACGGATTCTCTGGATTAATTGATGGGCAAAACGGAGTTTATATGATACAAACAACTCAAGTGAACAAAGCTCCTGAGTTAAACAATTACAATGCATATAGAACAAGAATTGAAGGTACAGATCAAAATAACGCACAAATGCGTATTATGAAAGTATTAAAAGATAATGCTAAAATAGAAGATTACAGATTAGACATCTATCAATAATCTACTTTTCAATAATTTTATAAAGCCACCTTTTTAATAAAAGGTGGCTTTTATTTTACAATAGCTTTACTAAATAAAATATCTTATTTTTGTCTCACAAAATTAAACCTATACATATGAAAGCATATATTTTTCCTGGACAAGGAGCACAATTTACCGGAATGGGTAAAGATTTATATGAATCTAATGAAAAAGCAAAGCAAATGTTTGACAAAGCCAATGAAATATTAGGCTTTAGAATCACCGATATTATGTTTGAAGGTAGCGCAGAGGAGCTAAAGCAAACCAAAGTTACTCAGCCTGCAGTATTTTTACACTCTGTAATCTTGGCTGCTACTTTAGAAGATTTTAAACCACAGATGGTAGCTGGTCACTCTTTAGGGGAATTCTCCGCTCTTGTTGCAAATGGTACTTTAACTTTTGAAGATGCTTTACAATTAGTATCTAAAAGAGCTTTAGCTATGCAAAAAGCATGTGAAGTAACTCCTTCAACAATGGCTGCTGTATTAGGTCTAGAGGATAGTATTGTAGAAGAAGTTTGTAATGGTATAGATGGCGTTGTGGTTGCAGCAAACTACAACTGCCCAGGACAACTTGTAATCTCAGGAGAAACCTCAGCAGTAGAAAAAGCATGTGAAGCTTTAAAACAAGCTGGTGCAAAAAGAGCTTTACTGCTTCCTGTAGGGGGTGGTTTCCACTCTCCAATGATGCAACCTGCAAAAGAGGAATTAGAAAAAGCAATTCAAGCTACAACTTTCCATACTCCCATTTGTCCTGTTTACCAAAACGTAACTGCACAAGGAGTAACTGATCCTCAACAAATCAAAGAAAACTTAATTATTCAACTAACAGCTCCAGTAAAATGGACGCAGTGTGTAGAGCAAATGATTAAAGAAGGTGCTAGCTCATTTACAGAAGTTGGACCAGGTAAAGTTTTAGTTGGACTAGTTAAGAAAATTGACAAAGAAGCCCAAACTCACTCGGCTTAATTAAAAGTAAACCTATACAAAAACATAATCCTTGATAATTCTATCAAGGATTTTATATTTAAAAAAAACTCATTGGAAAAAATATCTTATTCGGAATGGATACTTGTCCTTACTTTAGTAAGTTTAACAGCCCTTGGTCCAATTGCTATTGACATGTATCTTCCCGCGTTCCCAAAAATTGCGGTAGATCTAAACACCTCATTAAGCAAAGTACAAATATCCCTATCTACCTTTTTAGCAGGATTGGCCATTGGTCAGTTATTCTGGGGGCCGATATCGGACAAATATGGAAGTAAAGCACCCATTGTACTTTCTTTAAGCATTTTCATTATTTCATCCCTAGCTTGTTTATGGGTAAAAAGTATTGAAATGATGTGGTTATATCGCTTTTTACAGGCCTTTGGTAGTAGTGGAGGAGTTGTAATTGCAAGAGCTATCGTTAATAAGAGATTTGATAAGGAACAAACCTTGAAGATCTTTAGTATTCTTGCAGTTGTTGGTGGAATTGCTCCTATCTTAGCTCCTATCGTAGGTAATGTTTTAATAGGATTTTTCCCCTGGAGAGTAGTGTTTTTAGCTATGGCATTTTTTGCATTAATAGGAATAGGGATGACTTTAATTAATTTAAAAGATCACAAAACCCAACTAGGTTCTACCTTAGATTTTAAAAAAATCATAGCCTCTTACCTTAGCTTATTTAAAAGCAGAACCTTTATTACTTATACTTCTATAGGTAGTATTGCTTTTTGCTGTTTAATGCTTTACATAAGTAATGCCCCAGTTTTGGTAATGGAACATGGAAAGCTATCTTCAACTATTTTTACTATTGTATTTATGGTTAACTCCGTTTCACTTATGTGTGGATCATTTTTAACCTCGAGTATCTTACGTAAAAAATTAGCTCCAACAACCATTTTAACCCTTGCAACTTCTATTCAAATTATAGCAGCCTTTATGCTTTGGTTATTCATTAGCTTGGATGTGTGGATTTATTTACAATTAATACCATTACCTTTATTTATCCTTCCTTTAGGAATGATTTTCCCAACTGCGACTACTCTAGCCTTAGCACCTTTTAAGGAGCAAAGTGGTACTGCATCAGCTTTATTTGGTGCATTACAATTGGCTTTTACTTTTTTCACAAGTGTAGTATTAAATAGTTTGAACGATGGTTACATGCCACTTGTAGCCTTGACACTACTTTGTTGTGCTATATGTAGTTTTTCTATCAACTATTTTACAAAAAACAAAGCAAACTAAAGATAATGCAATCTATAATAGAATAGGAGGCTGAAGATTATTTCTTCAGCCGACCTTTCACACCACCCGGCATACGGTTCCGTACCAAGGCGGTTCTTAACTTTACGATACTTTTAAGTAGATGTCATTTAGAGATGGATAACCTGCTCGTCTTAGTACTTGCTTATTTAATGTAGTATGGAGGACAAAACT
>NZ_JBTXLS010000042.1:0-26977 GCF_054871665.1 Myroides sp. LJL115
AGTTTTGTCCTCCATACTACATTAAATAAGCAAGTACTAAGACGAGCAGGTTATCCATCTCTAAATGACATCTACTTAAAAGTATCGTAAAGTTAAGAACCGCCTTGGTACGGAACCGTATGCCGGGTGGTGTGAAAGGTCGGCTGAAGAAATAATCTTCAGCCTCCTATTCTATTTCATAAGTTAAGTGGACCTTTAGTGTAAGCATAGAAATAAAAAAATCATCTAAAAAGGAGTGAAATTGTTATAAATCCTTGGAAAGCCTTGTAAAATGGGCGTATAAATTTTAAAGGCTTCTCTTTTTTTGATAACTTTACCCTTGCTAATTAGAACAGAAGATGATAAAATATATTTGTTTTTGTATGCTTGTATTGGCTAGTGTTTTTTTTGCGGGCTGTCAGCAAAATAAACCAGAGCAAGTGCAATCTGCTATAGAAACATCCAATAAACCTTCAATCAAGAAGGAGATACCAACCCTTAAAGAGTTTTACTTTGATTCCTATACAGTTATTGATTACTTTACAATTGAACAAGATAGCATTTTACCCCTTGAGGCATCTGCTTTAGATTTGGATTTTGTAGTGGATCAGTACCTTATAAAAAGCTTGATCGTTGATCAAAACTATTTAACTATAGTACGTTCAGACAACCAAAGGGATACCTATATAGTGGAAAGAGTAGGGAATCAGCTACTTATAAGTGATAATGGGCAAAAGAACCTTTTATGCATTATAAAAGATAACGGGCAGAAAATAGTATTATATACTTCTTTCTTTGATTTGTTTGGGCGCCATAAATTAGCAAAGACAAAAGCTTTATTTAGCGAATTTTCTTATGGTATTCTACCAGAAGAAAATTTATTAGAAGAATATAGGTTTTTAGAGCATAAAACTGGAAATCTAACTCATTTTAGCTACCTTTTTATTGCGAAGAAATAAAAAGGCACTTTGTAAAACAGATAGTAAGTTAAGTAATATGCTCTTTAATATTGTGTAGAGACCTTATTCAATAATACACTGAAAGTTTACATTGTTTTGGTTATCTTGAATAAGATAATGATTAGGATGTCCAAAGGTATTTCTATCAATAGAATAAGGTTCTTTAAACAACAACTCTTTGTGGAAAACCATATCCACTACTTTAGTGATATTTAAGGCCATATCATTTTGGTGTAAGGCATTAATGATCCATTCTAAGTATTTAGTGTTAGTAACGTGATTTAACATGTCTAAATCAGAGTACTTTACAGTATCTTTTTGTAATGATTCTAAAGCCTGCTGTTTATTAAATCGGGTAAATTGACCTTCTGTGGCTTTTTTATCCGGAAATTTTTCGAAATGTTCATGAGCCAATTGCATGACCTCAGGTCTTCTTGTAACTGTATTGATAATCACCCACAAAGAACTAGCACTTGCAATAAGTTTATCTTGAGCGTATACTGCAAAGTTACGAATGGAACGGAAGCCTTCTAATCGCTCTATCCAAGTATGAATACATATTTGCTCTTGCCAATGAGGTAAGTCTTTGATTTCAAGCCTAAACTTGTTTAAAACCCAAGCTTGCTTACTCTTTTGTAAATCCCAATAACTAATCCCCCCTGATACGGCATGATTGGAAGAGGCTATTTGCATTAATCTACAAAGATCAACTAGTTTTATTTGGCCATTAGGTTGACAGTCAAAATAATCTACTGTAAAGTTTTCTATATAAATGGATTGGAAGTTAGCACAAATGGGCATAGTCTTATTTTAGGAATTCTTCAATAGTTGTGAAAATTTGTTTTTTTGGAGTTTGGTAATCAAACCAATGTACCTCTGGTGTTCGCTTAAACCAGGTGATTTGTCGTTTTGCAAAACGCCTAGTATTGGTTTTAATATCCTCAATAGCTTTATTTAAATCACATTGTCCCTCAAGAAAATTAAAAATCTCTCTGTATCCAACTGTTTGTAAAGCATTATTAGACCTGTGCTCAAATAAATCACTTGCTTCTTTTAATAAGCCCTCTTGCATCATTTTATCCACACGTATATTTATGCGATCATACATAATTTGTCTGTCTGCACTTAAACCAATAATAATAGGGGTGAAGTTTCTCTTACCTTGTTTTTTATTCAAAAAACTAGAGTAGGGCTGATTAGTTCCCAAACATATCTCTAAAGCGCGTATTACTCTTTGGGGATTATCTAAGGCTACTTTTTGGTAATGAATAGAATCTAATTGCTTTAGTTTCTCTTGTAAAAAAGGCAAACCTTTGTCTATAAGTTCTTGATTAAGACTTTCTCGTATACTTGGATCTATATCTGGAAAATCATCCAATCCTTCTAGGACAGCATTTACATATAATCCTGATCCTCCAACCATTACTTGAATAGGGTTTTTCTGAAAAAGTACTTCTAAAGTTTCTAAAGCTTCTCTTTCGAAATCACCAACGCTATAGCTTTGATCTATGGATTTATTCTGAATAAAATGGTGTGGAGCCAGGGATAACTCCTCTGGGCTTGGTACTGCAGTACCAATGCGCATTTCTTTATAAAATTGTCTGCTATCACAGGAAATAATCTCACACTTAAAGTGTTTAGCTATGTCAATTGCTAAAGCAGTTTTACCAATTGCAGTAGGACCAATTACTACAATAAGGTAATTATTATTTTTTGTATACATCTGTTAATTTTTGTCCGCAATTATAACAATAATTAGCGTCGTCATCATAAATTGTAGTGGTACATGAAGGGCAGTTTCTTCTATTTCTTGCATCTAATCGATTGCGTTTAATATTGGAAAATTCCGCCGTTACTATACCTGTTGGAACAGCAATGATTCCATATCCCATAATCATAATTAAAGAGGCAATCATTTGTCCTTGAATAGTTTGAGGAGCAATATCTCCATACCCAACTGTAGTTAAAGTAACTATACACCAATAGATACTACGAGGGATATTGGTAAAGCCATTTTCTTTACCTTCTATTACATACATAAGAGCTCCTAAAATAACAGACATAACAAGTATAAAGTACACAAAAACGATAATTTTTGTTCTACTTGCTTTTATGGCTAGTTTTAAGTGAGACTCTTGTCCTATATAAGGAACAAGATTTAGAATCTGGAACAAACGCAGTAAACGCAATGCTCTTACTACGGTAAGTATTTGTACATCAGCAATGAAAAAGGACAAATACATAGGTAAAATAGAGACAAAGTCTACAATACCATAAAAACTAAAAATATAATTTAAAGGTTTTTTATTGGAAATAATACGCAAAACATATTCTATGGTAAAAAACACTGTAATTACCCATTCTAGAAACTTCAAAGCGGTGTGATGCTTCATATCCACACTTTGAACCGATTCTAGCATAACTAAGAAAACACTCAGAAGAATAATTCCTAAGAGTGCTACATCAAATAATTTGCCCGCAATAGTATTGGAGCCATAGATGATGATATATATCTTTTGCTTAAGTATATCCCATTTATTTTTAAGTTTCTTTCTCAATCTACCTGGTATTAAAAGCGAATTATTTTGTATCCTATTTTCTTGTTCAAGTAGTTTAGTACGATATTTCTATTGTTTCTATGAAATGAAATTGGCACTAAAATACTTTGTAGTCTTTCCAATGAAGTGATTTGGTAGTTTAAATCATAGTAGCAATAACCACTTACTTTACCATTTTGTATAATCACGCCACTTTTTTCCTCTAATTTACGACCTTTACTACTAATTAAACAAACTCCTTTATCGATTTGGAAAGGAGCGAGTGTTTCTTGGATCTTCTGATTGTATTCTACGAAATCCACAGTGAAATCATCGCTGAAATTCTCTGAGGTTACTTTTTTGGATCTCTTTTCATATAAACATTCTGTATAGAAGTTAAATCCTTTCTCAAAAGTTATTTTTTCAATAAACTTCTTAGCCTCTGAACTACTTGTAAAGGCCATTACATTTTTCTTTCTTCCATCTGTCTTTTCAATACTAAAATAGAAATATCCTTTTAAGTTGGTTTTTAAATACAAAGAGTAGGCTAAAACAGTTTTCTTACTGTTTTTATTGAAAATTGGCTTATTAATAGCAATTTCTTCTGCTTGTTTTAATAAAGCAATTAATTCGTTACCTGTTTTTTCAAAAGTTACGGTGTAGGTAAGTTGCTGAATCTTTTTATCCAAAATAGAGTTATTAGAGAAGTGTTGTTGTACTTTTTTTCTAATGTTTCTACTCTTGCCAATGTAGATGATATTACCATTCTCATCGTGTATATAAAAAATACCAACTTGAGTAGGTAGGGTATCAATGATATCTAAGAACTTTGGACTTAATCCACCTTTGATATCCGTTTTTATTAAAGATGTTAAGATTTGTTTTTGAGCATCTTTAGATAAAAGGAGTTGAAATAGCTTTACTGTGGCTAAGGCATCTCCACTTGCTCTATGTCTATCGGCTATAGGAATACCTAAGGAACGCACTAATTTTCCTAAAGAATACGAGGGCATATCTGGTAAAAGTTTTTGAGAAAGCTCTACTGTACATAATGTATTTCTTTGGAAATCAAAGCCTAAGCGTCTAAATTCTGTTCGAATAACCCTATAGTCAAACTCCGAATTATGAGCTACTATAATACAGCCCTCTGTCATTTCTAGAATTCGCTTAGCTATCTCATAAAACTTAGGAGCCAAACGCAACATAGCATTATTTATTCCCGTTAGTTTCACAACAAAGGGTTGAATGTCGATTTCTGGATTAACCAAGCTAATAAATTGATCAACGACTTTTTCTCCGTCAAATTTATAGATGGCGATTTCTGTAATTCCCTCTTGGTTATATTGACCTCCTGTAGTCTCTATATCTAAAATTGCGTACAATAGTGTAAAATATTAATTAATAATTTCGATTACCAAAAATGCTACTTCCAATGCGTACCATATTACTACCACATTCTATAGCCAAAGTAAAATCATTACTCATTCCCATAGACAATGTATCTAAACTTATATTGTGTTGGTTTGTATATTGCTCTTTTGTTTGCACAAAAATTGTATGTAAATTCTCAAATTCTTTACGTACTTGAGCCTTATCTTGGGTAAAGCTAGCCATACCCATTAATCCTTTAATTTGTATGTTTTCCATTTCTTTGAATTCCTGGGAATCAAGAATTTCAAAAAGCTCTGCTTTATCTAAACCAAATTTTGTATCTTCACTTGCAATAAACATTTGTAGCAAACAATTTATAACTCTATTGTTAGCCTTGGCTTGTTTGTTGATTTCTTTCAATAAACGAAAGCTATCCACGCCGTGTATTAAACTAACAAAGCTAGCCATGTACTTTACTTTATTTCGTTGCACGTGACCAATCATATGCCACTGAATATCTTTGGGTAAATCCTCGTATTTTTGTGTCATTTCTTGGATTTTATTCTCTCCAAAAATACGTTGACCACCTTGATAAGCTTCTAAAATTAACTCGTTTGGTTTAGTTTTAGAAACTGCAACTAAAGTTACATTTTGTGGTAATTCACTTTTTATTTTATTTAAATTCTCAACAACATTCATCCTTTATATCTTTAAATTTCGTAAATAAATAGACCATTCATGAATTTTGGTTCAATATAGGTACTCTTAGGTGGCATAATCAAATTATTATCCGCTACTTTTTTGATTTCCTCCACATTGGTAGGGTAAAGCATAAAACCAACCTCATATTCTCCTTGATCGACCATTTCTTTTATTGTAACAATGGATTGATTTCCTGGTACATAATCAATTCTTGCGTCATTTCTTAGATCATCCAAACCTAATATAGGATGAAGTACTTCATCGTATAAGATTTGAGCGTCCAATTGTTGTAGGATATCTTGGGTTTGTTTTATTTCTTTTAAACGCAAAGAATAAAAGTCTCCATCAAGATACATTCCAAATTCCATTTTTTTGGTAGGCTTCCAAAGTTGTTGTTCTTTGTTTACCACAAAAAACTTCTCCTCTAAAAGTGCCAAAAACTCTTCTTTAGTATGATTATTTAAATCGTGTATAATACGATTAAACTCATAAATTTTTATATTACTTTCTGCAATTAAAAAAGTCATTACAGAGTTTTTTAATCCTTTGCTATTAGTAGGGTCTTGTTGGTGAAGTAAATCAGCCGAAGCAAATCGGTGATGCCCATCTGCTATATACATTTGGTTAACTTGTTCGAACTCTTTACATAGCCAGTCAATTTGCTGTTGATTTTCCACCTTCCAAATAGTATGTCTTTCTCTTGTTACAGTAGTGAAATCATAAATAGGTAGATTTTCCTTTTGTTCACTTAGCCAATTATTTACAGATTCTCTATCTGGATACATCATTAATACAGGTTCTGTATTAAATTTTCCAAAGTCCAAATATTCTTTAAATAATTCTACTCTATATTCTAAAGTATCTTCGTGTTTTTTAATGATATCTTCCTTGTAGTCTTCTAAAGAACAACCAGCGATAATTCCCGTAAATTGACAGGATTTTGTTTTTATTTGATATACGTAAAAGATAGGTTTATCTTCTTTTAGTAGAATGCCTTCCTTTTTAAAGTCATTGAGTTTAGCCGAGACCATTTTAAATCTCTTATCACTTGTTACCTTTTGTGGGTTAACATATGCTGGATTTAAAACATGTAAAAAAGAAAACGGATTAAAATCCAATAGATAGGCTAATTCTACAGCTGAATAATCCTCAAAGGATCTACAGCTAACAAGGCTAACTTTATCTTTTGTAGGGCGTAAACCCTGAAATGGTATTATTTTCGCCATTATTATGGAGTCAAAATCATAAAGACAACTGGCTTTAGCCAGTTGTCTTTACTTTATATTATTTTATTTATTATTAAACATTGCTGCAACTTTTTCAGCTTTTTTACTTTCGGAGTAGTCATAAAAACCTTCACCAGATTTAACTCCTAATTTTCCTGCCATTACCATGTTAACTAATAATGGACAAGGTGCATATTTTGGATTTTTAAACCCATCATACATTACATTTAAAATAGATAGACATACATCCAAACCAATGAAGTCAGCTAACTGTAATGGTCCCATTGGATGAGCCATCCCTAATTTCATTACTGTATCAATTTCCTCTACTCCAGCAACACCATTATAAAGTGTCTCTATAGCTTCGTTAATCATTGGCATTAAAATGCGGTTGGCTACAAACCCTGGGTAATCGTTTACCTCTGTAGGTGTTTTATCTAAAGCTAAAGAAAGATCCATAATAGCTTTAGTTACTTTATCAGAAGTGTTATATCCACGGATAATCTCAACAAGCTTCATAATAGGCACTGGATTCATAAAGTGCATTCCGATTACTCTTTCTGGATTTTTAACCACAGAAGCGATTTGTGTAATAGAAATAGATGAAGTGTTAGATGCCAAAATAATATCCTCTGAACAAACTTGGCTTAATTCCTTAAAAATATTAAGCTTAAGAGCAACATTTTCTGTAGCAGCCTCAATTACTAAGTCAGCGTTAACTACACCGTCTTTAATTTCAGTATAGGTAATAATATTTTCCAAAGTAGCCTTTTTGTCCATTTCTGTGATGGTTCCTTTGGCAATCATACGATCTAGATTTTTAACTATAGTAGCCATTCCTCTTTCGATCGATTTTTCATTAATATCTATTAATAAAACTGTGTAACCTTTTTGGGCGAAAGTATGAGCGATTCCATTACCCATAGTTCCAGCTCCGATAACTGCAATATTTTTCATTTTAGTTTTTTGTTAGTTAATTTTTTATTGGTCAAATGCTTCAATTATTTGGTAAGCTAGGCGTAAAGCTTTTGTTCCATCTTGCAAAGTCACTACAGGATCAAAGTTTCCTATAATTGCATCGTGGAAAGTTTCTAGTTCGTCTAAAATAGCATTATTTTGTTTTACTTGAGGGTTATCGTAATAAATTTGTTTTTTTACCCCTTCTGCATTTTGTAAAATTAAATCAAAGTCTCCAGGTACTTCGGGAGCTTCTTTCATTTTTACAACCTCACAGGTTTTCTCTAAGTAGTCAACAGAGATATAAGCATCTTTTTGGAAAAAACGTGTTTTTCTCATGTTCTTCATTGAAATACGGGAAGAAGTTACATTAGCCACACATCCGTTTTCGAATTCAATTCTTGCATTTGCAATATCTGGGGACTCGCTTAAAATAGCTACACCACTAGCGCTCACTTTTTTCACAGGTGATTTTACCACACTTAAGATAGCGTCTAAGTCGTGAATCATTAAATCTAATACCACAGGAACATCAGTTCCTCTTGGATTAAATTCTGCTAGTCTATGTGTCTCAATAAACATTGGATTCTCAATTTTTGACACAATTGCTTGAAAAGCAGGGTTGAATCTTTCTACGTGGCCAACTTGTCCTTTAACGTTGTGCTTTTGGCTAAGAGAAATTAATTCTTCTGCCTCTTCAACTGTAGTGGTAATTGGTTTTTCTAAAAAAACATGTTTTCCAGCCTCAATTGCTTGCTTGGCACAATCAAAGTGGGATAGAGTAGGAGTGACAATGTCCACTACATCTACTGCATTAATTAAGTCTGTAATAGAATCAAACTTTTTATAGCCAAATTCTTGTGCTACTTTATTAGCATTATCTTCAAAAGGGTCATAGAACCCTACTAAATCGTATTTTTCAGATTGGTTAAGCAAACGCAAATGGATCTTACCTAAATGGCCTGCTCCCAATACACCAACTCTAAGCATATAAAATATATTTACAACAAAAATATAACTTATTTATAAATTGGGTTGCTAATAGCAGATAAATATTCAGGTCTAAGTCCTAAAAATGCCAATAAGGCCTACATTACAGCTTCTAGGTGGTGAGTTTTTTTTCTCTTTGAAGTAATTGGATCTTTTGTTTTACAATTACTATAATTATATTTCTTGCTATATAGGGCTATGTGTATTAGTTCGGAACTACACTGCGGGTTTGTATAGGGTATTAGCACATTTTTACTAGGAGAGTAATAGTGTTTGTAGACGTGGTTTTTATATAGAATTAATTGTGTATTTTTGTGTTTTAACCAATTTTCATGCCAGTGAGAGATACTGTAAAACATCAGGGACTTAGAAATCAATTAGTTCAGCTTCTTGAGCAAAAAGGAATTTATGATCAAGAGGTTTTAAATGCCATAAGAAGGGTACCACGACATCTTTTTTTAGATTCTAGTTTTGAAAACTTCGCTTATCAAGATAAAGCTTTCCCTATTGGTGCAGATCAAACTATTTCTCAACCCTTTACAGTAGCCTTTCAAAGTCAATTGTTACAAGTTAAGAAGTCACAGAAAATTTTAGAAATTGGCACAGGTAGTGGTTACCAAACTGCTGTATTAGTGGCAATGGGTGCTAATGTCTACAGTATTGAGAGGCAACATGAGTTATACCGTAGAACGAGTCAATTATTACCCAAATTAGGGATTAGACCCAAACTGCTTACCTATGCTGATGGGTATAAAGGACTACCTGCTTATGCTCCTTTTGATTCCATTATTGTCACTGCTGGTGCTCCTAATATACCTCAGGCTTTAATGGGGCAATTAAAAATAGGAGGTAGACTTATTATTCCTTTAGGAGAAGATAGTCAAACTATGATTGAATTGGTGCGTAAAAATGAAATAGAGTTTGAAAGGTTTGAACACGGGGAGTTCAAATTTGTTCCAATGATTAAAGATAAAAGTTAAAAATTTTCAGTACTGCTGTTTTTTTTAGAAGTTCGCACTAGGTTGTTAGCTATTGCGAACTTTTTTATTTATTATCAAAATGCTATACTGTTAATAAGTAAAAAACTTTATTGTGTTTAAAACTATAGATTGGAATTTCCATACAGCTCATATATAAAATCAGCCCGCATTTTGCGGGCCGATTTTATATAAATGAATGCTTTGGTTTAAAGAAGGTAGATCTATCTTTAAAAAGCTTTTTTAAGCCTATCTAGATCCCTTTGTGTATCTCTTTCTTTCATTGTTTCTCTCTTGTCGTAGTTTTTCTTTCCTCTACATAAAGCAATTTCAAGTTTAGCTAAACCTCTCTCATTTAAAAAAAGGCGTAAAGGCACAATAGTTAAACCTTTGTTTTGAACGTCTTTTAAAAGTTTTTTCAACTCTTTTTTGTTTAAAAGAAGTTTTCTTTCGGTTTTTGCTTTGTGGTTAAAGTGTCTACTTTGAGCATACTCTTCTATTTGAGTATTTATAGCAAATAATTCGTGTCCTTGAAATTCGCAAAAACTCTCAGCTATATTTGCCTTGCCTAAGCGAATAGATTTGATTTCAGTGCCTGTTAAAACCATTCCGGCTGTATAGCGATCAATTATTTCATAATCAAACCTAGCTCTTTTATTTTGTATATTGATGTTCTTCTGCATAAGGTGCAAAATAATTATATTAAAATTCTTTTCTCTAGCAAACAAAAAAAGTTGCTACTACAAAGTAACAACTCTTTTGTTTAATCTTAAAATATATCTTATAAAAAGAAGTATCCTAAGGATACCATCCAAGCGTGTGGTTTGGTTTTAGCTTCTTTAGATACGTTTTTAAAGCCTCCATCGTAACTTACATCTACAGTAAAGCTTAAAATATCTACTCCCAAACCAACTCTATATCCCAAGTTATCTTTATTAAAATCATCAAAGACTCCTGTGATATCTTTTGTCTTAAAGTTGTCTCCAATTGTATTGGTATATACTCCACCTGCAAATCCGCGTAAATGTAAAGCAGGTAATTTGATAAATCTATATCCAATTAAAAGTGGCACTTCTAGATTCTTCATTGTAGATGTCTCTTGGCTTCTTTCTCCTTGAAATTTAAAATTCTTTTCAGTGTACATTAACTCTGTCTGTAAATAGGTTCTTTTGATATTTACACGCAACATAGCACCAGCTCCCCATCCTGTAGAAGATTTATTATTATAGTCCTTGATAGAAGAGGACATCTCATTAAAGTTTGCACCTGCTTTTATACCAATATGAACTGGAGAGGCGGATTGTGCTAAAATGCTACTTGAGAAAAATAAGGCTACAACTAAAATGAAGCTATAAAGGAAATTCTTTTTCATAATGTGAAATTGTTTAAGTTATAATAATTTTAAAAAGATCATAAGATAACAGCAAAGTAAAAATAATCTAAAAAATAATACAATCTTCTTTTTTAGAAGTATACTTCTGCTAACTTATTGGTGTTTTTTACTTTTGGATATTGGGATAGATTAAATGCAAAAAGCATACCTTTTTTTAATATATTAAAAATAATGCTTTAAAAAAAAAAGCTTCCTAATAGAATTAGAAAGCTTTTTGTGGGGAGAGCAGGATTCGAACCTGCGAAGGTTTCCCAACGGATTTACAGTCCGTCCTCGTTGGCCGCTTGAGTATCTCCCCAGTACGGCTACCTTTTTTAAAGTGTATTGTTGTTCTATAAAAAACTAAGTGGGGAGAGCAGGATTCGAACCTGCGAAGGTTTCCCAACGGATTTACAGTCCGTCCTCGTTGGCCGCTTGAGTATCTCCCCATATTGGTTTTTTTATTATACTTAAATTAAACTTCTAAACAATTAGTGGGGAGAGCAGGATTCGAACCTGCGAAGGTTTCCCAACGGATTTACAGTCCGTCCTCGTTGGCCGCTTGAGTATCTCCCCAAAGGTATTGTTTAAAATAAAATGCCCTCTTTTAAAAAAGAGTAGTGGGGAGAGCAGGATTCGAACCTGCGAAGGTTTCCCAACGGATTTACAGTCCGTCCTCGTTGGCCGCTTGAGTATCTCCCCATGTGGCATTTTATTTAAGTATTGTCAGAATTTTATAGAACATTTTTTGTGGGGAGAGCAGGATTCGAACCTGCGAAGGTTTCCCAACGGATTTACAGTCCGTCCTCGTTGGCCGCTTGAGTATCTCCCCTTAAGCACTCGGCTTGTTTGTTGATTTCAACGGTGCAAATATAGCGCTGTTTATCAAATGTGCAAGGGTTATCTTGATTTTTTTTTAACTTTATTTTCTCCCGTATCACTAACTGTTTGGTTATAATTGCGGTACGGGAGAATTTTTTTTTAAAATTTATTGATCGTTTGACGGATTGCAACTAAATTCTTCATTAAATCTTCAAAATGGTCTAAGTGTAGCATGTTAGCTCCATCACTTTTTGCGTTGGCTGGATCGAAATGTGTCTCTAAGAACAGACCATCTACTCCAACAGCTATACCAGCTTTGGCAATTGTTCCTATTAAATCAGGTCTTCCGCCAGTAACTCCTGAACTTTGGTTAGGTTGTTGTAAAGAGTGAGTGATATCTAAAACAGTAGTAGCAAATTCTTGCATCTCTGGAATTCCACGATAGTCTACAATCATATCTTGATACCCAAACATAGTTCCTCTATCGGTTACCATTACACTTTGGTTATTACAATCTAATACTTTTTGCACAGCATGCTTCATACTAGAAGGGCTCATAAATTGTCCTTTTTTAAGGTTTACAATTTTACCTGTATTTGCAGCAGCTACAACTAAATCCGTTTGTCGAACTAAAAAGGCTGGAATTTGTAAGATATCTACATATTCTGCTGCCATTTGTGCATCACTATTCTCGTGTATGTCTGTCACGGTAGGTACGTCGAACTCTTTTCCTACTTTTTGAAGAATTTTAAGTGCTTTCTCATCTCCAATACCAGTGAAGCTATCGATTCTAGAGCGGTTAGCTTTTTTAAAAGAACCTTTAAAAATAAAAGGAATTTTTAAGTCATCGGTTACTTGTACCAATTTTTCACAGATACGCATTGCCATTTCTTCTGATTCTATGGCACATGGTCCAGCTAATAAGAAAAAATTATCTGCCTCTGTATTTTTTATTAAGGGAATGTTATTAATATTCATATGTCAATCTACTTTTTGTTTCTTTTTTTGTTCTTTTTTACTTTAACTACTTCTGGTTTTTGAGAAGCAGAGTTTTGAAGGGTTGCTGAATCCTTTGTTTGGATGAAGTAAGAAATAATAGCAACAATAACTACACCAAAAGATAAATTATTAGTAACCCCATTTCTTAAGAATAAATCAAAGGAAGAATTTTTTATCGTTTCCTCTAAAGGCATGTTGGTTTGACTTTGTAAAGCCGTACGTAAAGTCGACATAAAATCAGGAGTTACCTGGTTAAATGTAATGTATTGTATGATTGGAAAAAAGAATGTAATCATTATACACATTACAAGTCCACTAAAGAATGCTTTTTGCCAAGTAATTACTCCTTGATAGTACTCATATTTCTTTTGTCTGATACCTAAATAATAAATTAGAATCAAGACTAGATTAAATAACACATCAAAACCAACCACGTAACGTATCTTATCTTCGTGGTGAAAGCCCATGTATTTCACTATAAACATCCATATTAAAGCCGATAGAGTTGCTATGGCTGCCCATTTGAATTCAATAGAGTATTTCCTCATTATATTGTATTATAAATAATAGTCAAAAGTAAAGGTTTTATTTTAGAAGTTAAAATATACTTTATTTTGATTTTTTTTCTTAAATTTAATTCTACAGATATATTCTGTGCAAAAAACTCAATCTAAAATTCAGTAATTTTTAAAACTCACACTCAAAAGCTATTTATTATGAAAAAATTAGTTTTGATAAGGCATGCTAAATCTTCTTGGGATACCATTATGATTGACAAAGAGCGCCCATTATCTAAAAGGGGAATTATGGATGCTCATAAAGTCTCAACTATTTTAAATGATCAATTACCTGATAAATATATTATTTGGTCCAGTATTGCAAAAAGAGCTACAGAAACAGCTGTGATTTTCGGACAAAACATGGACTTAAATTTAGATTGTATTATTTTAAAGCCAGAAATATATACTTTTGAGTCCAAGGTCTTAGAAAAAGCAATCAAAAGTTGCCCAAATAGCCATGATACGCTAATTCTTTTCGGACATAATAACGCTATAACGAAATTTGTTAATAAATTTGGTAACCTATTTTATAATAATATTCCTACTAGTGGTGTTGTAATTATAAATTTCGATACCGATAACTGGGAAGATATAGAAAATGGGACTATAGAATTAACCATATTTCCAAGAGATATAAATAATAATGAGCAACAAAACACCTAAGTTTACATATATAGATAGAGAAAAAAGCTGGCTGTCTTTTAATGAAAGGGTTCTGCAAGAAGCTGCCGATTCTACGGTTCCTTTATTAGAACGTTTGCGTTTTATTGGTATTTTTTCCAATAATTTAGATGAATTTTTTAGAGTTCGTTATGCCACCATTCGTCGAATGACATTAAGTGGGGAAAGCAATAAGCGTTTGGGTAGTGGTATGGTGGTTATTGACCTATTATCCGATATTACTAAAAGGGTAATCGAATTGCAAAATGAGAGCTTGCGTATTTTACATGAAGTAGAATCTAAATTAGAGCAGGAAAACATCTTCATTGTCAATGAGAAGGAAATTAATGAGGAGCAACAGGCCTTTGTCAAGGATTTCTTCTTGCATGTAGTATCTCCTGATTTAGTTACAATTATACTGAGTAACCTAGCTGAATTCCCTCTTTTAAGAGATACACATGGTTATTTAGTGGTTAAATTGCTTTTGGATAAGAATTTAGTAAAAAAGCATGCTACTGGTAAGAATAAGAAACTTCTTCCACCTATCATGTATGCTATTATAGAAATACCAAATACCATTAATCGATTTGTCGAATTACCTGGTAAAGAGGGTAAGAAGTATATCATAATGCTAGATGATATTATTCGTTTTAATTTAGATTCTATCTTTAATATTTTCGATTATAAAGCCGAAGCAGCTCATATGCTTAAAGTAACAAGGGATGCCGAGTTAGATTTTGATACCGATCTACATAAAAGTTTTATAGAGAAAATTTCTAGTGGAGTAAAAGATAGAAGAGAGGGATCTGTAGTTCGTTTTGTATATGATACAGAGATGGAATTAGATACGCTTCGTTTTTTATTGGAAAATATTGAGATTGAATTAAACGACAGTATTATTCCAGGCGGTAGATACCACAATAGAAGGGACTATATGAAGTTCCCTAATATGGGGAGAAGTGATCTTGTTTATCCCCCTTTAGTTCCTTTAGCAGTTCCTGGTTTGAGTTTAGAGGATAGTATCTTACAGCAATTGCAAAAGAAAGACTATTTAGTTTCCACTCCTTATCAGAGTTTTGCTTATTTGGTTCGTTTTTTACGTGAAGCTGCGTTAGATCCGCAAGTATTATCTATAAAAATCACCTTATATCGACTTGCGAAAAATTCTCAAATTATTAGCTCTTTAATTAATGCGGTTAAAAACGGAAAGAAAGTTATCGCACAAATCGAATTACAAGCTAGATTTGACGAGGCTAGTAATATTTATTACTCTGAATTAATGCAAAGTGAAGGTGTACAGTTAATTTTTGGAGTCAAGGGTCTAAAGGTACACAGTAAAATTTGTGTTATAGAGAGATTAGAGCATAAGAAGGTAAAAAGGTATGGTTTCATATCTACTGGAAACTTCAATGAAAGTACGGCTAAGGTGTATACAGATGTAACCCTATTAACGGCTGATAGTGGTATATTAAAAGATGTTTCTAAGGTTTTTGACTTTTTGCAGGTGAATTATAGAGTGTTAAAATATAAGCACTTACTAGTTTCACCTCATTATACAAGAAAGAGCTTTAATAAATTAATAGATAGAGAAATTTTACATGCCAATCAAGGTAAGCAAGCATATATTCGATTAAAAATGAATAGCTTATCCGACCTTAAGTTAATTGATAAGTTATATCAAGCTAGTACTGCAGGTGTGAAAGTTCAATTAATTGTACGAGGAATTTGTTCTTTAATTCCCGGAGTAGTGGGAATGAGTGAAAATATTGAAGTAATCAGTATTGTAGATAGGTTTTTAGAGCATTCTCGTATTTATATTTTTGGAAATCAAGGCAATCCAGATATTTTTATATCATCGGCCGATTTTATGACTAGAAACCTAGATGAAAGAGTGGAGGTTACCTGTCCAATTTATGACCCTGAGATTAGGCAAGAATTAATAGATACCTTCAATATAGGATGGAATGGTAACTATAAAACCCGAATGATTACTCAAGAGAGTTCTAATTGTTATCGTCCAATAAAAGGCAAGGAAATATTTCATTCCCAAAAAGAAATGTATAATTACTACAAGGACAAATTGTCCAATAATAAATAATATGCTTAAAATAAGAAAGTTTGCAGCCATTGATATAGGCTCCAACGCCATGCGTTTACTTATCGTAAATATTATAGAAGAGAAAGGTAAGCCAACTCTTTTTAATAAAAGCTCGCTAGTTAGGGTACCTATTCGTTTAGGACAAGATGCCTTTACTAAAGGAGTAATAAGTGAAGAATCAAAAACACGTATGACAGATGCCATGAAAGCCTTTTATTTACTAATGAAGGTAAATAAAGTAGAAAGGTTTATGGCTTGTGCTACTAGTGCAATGAGAGAATCGGAAAATGGCCAGGAAATCGTAGAGCACATCTACAAAGAGTCTAACATTAGAATTAGTGTAATCGATGGTAAGAAAGAAGCCATGATTATTGCAGCCTCCGATTTAAAGTATTTTATAAATAGTGACAAACCAGTAATGTATGTGGATGTAGGTGGGGGAAGTACAGAATTAACCCTCTTTAATCACGGCCAATTAGTAGCATCTGAATCTTTTACCAATGGTACAGTAAGACTTATTAATGATATGGTAACGCATCAAGTATGGATGGATATGGAAAAGTGGATCAAAGACCAAGTAAAAGATCTAGAGCAAATCACTGTTGTAGGTTCAGGTGGTAACATCAATAAGATATTTAAACTATCTGGAAAACTACAACAAAAACCACTTACTTATAGTTATTTAAATCAACAATTTAATCTCCTTGGAGAGATGTCATATGATCAAAGGATTGCTAATTTAGGTCTTAACCCAGATAGAGCCGATGTTATTATACCTGCTTTAAGAATTTATAGAAATGCGATGAAATGGAGTGGAGCCAAACATATTTACGTTCCAAAAATTGGAGTTTCTGATGGTATAGTTAAGGCAATTTATTACGATCAAATTGCCTTAAATTATCAGGAAATGGAGTATTAGAATTTTTCTATAGCTCCAAGACCAAATAGAGCAAAATCATATCGAACTGGATCTAATGGGTCCAGTTCTCTTAATGCAGTATCTAATTCACTTAAGGCTTTTGCATCGTTTACTTTTCGATGTAATAAACCAAGTTTACGCGCTACATTTCCAGAATGTACATCTAAGGGACAGGAAAGGTTAGCGGGTGATATACTTTGCCATAAGCCAAAATCTACCCCGTTATTATCGGTTCGAACCATCCATCTTAAAAACATATTGATGCGCTTAGCAGCAGAATTTTTCATTGGATCAGAAATGTGTTTTTGCGTTCTAGGCAAATGTTCAATTTCAAAAAATATCTTCTTAAATTCAGAAATACTAAGTTGAAGATCATCTGGATGTTGACTAAATACACCTTCTAATCCACCTTTAGTAGTATAGATGTGTTGTAAGGCTCTAAAGAAAGTTTTTAAGTCCTCTTTATTAAAAGTCCTGTGAACAAAATCGGGTATAGCCTCAAGATTACCCTTTGTATGGCTCATTATAAAGTCATAAGGGGAATTGCCCATAATGTCCATTATTCTTTGGGCATTTTTAATAATCATTTTACGGTTACCCCAAGCTATGGTAGCACTTAAAAACCCTGCTATCTCAATATCTTCTTTTAAGCTAAATCCATGGGCAATACCAATGGGATCATCTTGTATGAAATCAGGAGTATTAAAAAGCTCCGCCTTTTGATCTAAAAAATCTTTTAACTCTAGTTTTGTCATTTGTACTTGTTTACACTAATAATTTACCATCTTTCATTACTAATTTGCGATCAGCCATATTAGCTAATTGCTCATTATGAGTAACAATAACAAAGGTTTGCCCAAGTTTATCTCTTAATTGGAAAAATAACTCATGTAGATTTTGTGCAGTAGTAGTATCTAAATTTCCGGAAGGCTCATCTGCGAAAATAACCTCAGGTTTATTGATTAGGGCTCTTGCAACTGCTACTCTTTGCTGTTCACCTCCAGATAATTCAGAAGGAAAGTGGTTTTCTCGGTGTGTTAAGGATAGAAAACTTAATAGTTCTTTAGCATCTTTAACTACTTCACTTTGAGATTTACCTGCAATTAATCCTGGTAAACAAACATTCTCAAGGGCTGTAAATTCAGGTAATAACTGATGAAATTGAAAAATAAATCCTAAGTTTAAGTTTCTAAATTTGGAGAGTTCTTTATCATTTAACTGTAATACATCCACATTGTTTATTGTTAAGGAACTGTTTGCTTCCCTTTCAGGACGGTCCAAAGTTCCTAGAATTTGAAGCAAAGTAGTTTTTCCAGCTCCACTTGCCCCAACTATGGAAACAACTTCACCTTTTTTAATATGTAAATCAACTCCTTTTAGGACTTCTAAATCCTGGTATTTTTTATGAATATTTACTGCTTTTATCATTTGTAATTTCCGTTTATTATCACAAAGAAACGATTTTAATATTGATAAAAGACCTTATTGGTAAAGTATTTATCTATTAAAATGAGTAACTTTACCTAGTATATAAATTTAACCTAGAACTTTAAAATCAATGAATACAGATCAATTACAAACTGCTATTTTCGCTGGTGGATGCTTTTGGTGTACAGAAGCTATTTTTAAGCATTTAAAAGGAGTATATGAGATTCTACCTGGATATACTGCAGGAAGTATCGTTAATCCAACCTACGAGCAAGTGTGTCAGGGAGATACCGGTCACGCTGAGGCAGTAGAAATCAAATATAATCCAAGTGAAATAAATTATACCCAATTATTGGAAGTATTTTTTGCCACTCATAATCCAACTACTTTAAATAGACAAGGAGAAGATATAGGCACTCAATACAGAAGTGAGATATTTTATACCACAGAGGAACAAAAGAAGATTGCTAAGGAATACATTTCTATTTTAGAACAAGAAAAAGTTTTCCCAGATCCTATTGTTACAAAATTAAGTCCTGCATCTGTTTTTTACGTTGCAGAGGATTACCATAAAAATTACTTTGAATTAAAAGGGGGGGAGAATCCATATTGTCAGATGGTAGTTAAACCCAAAATAGATAAATTCTTAGTTAAATATGCTTCTAAATTAAAATAGAAAGGGATGATTGGCCCGAATAAAATAAAATATAGACGGCTTTTTTTTAGTGTCATACTAGATTTGGTTGGATACTTAAGCTATAGCATACCAGCTTTAGGAGAGTTTTCCGATCTTATTTGGGCGCCTATTTCTTCTTATTTACTAGCTAGAATGTATCCTGGGAAGGTAGGGAAAGTGGGAGCTATTGTTAACTTTATAGAAGAAATAAGCCCAGGATTGGATCTTATTCCAACTTTTAGTCTTACTTGGATTTATACATATGTTTATAAAAAATAAATAAACTTGTAATATTCATAAATTTATCTTAAATTTAGTAAACTTTTTCTATAGTATATGGGAGAGATTTCGTTAGTACTATAACCCTAAATTTAAATATTTTGTTTATGAGAAAAATTCTAACACTATTAATTGCCTCTTTAGCCTTGCTAGGATGTAAAGATAATAAGAACAGTAAAATTTTAGGAGATCAAAAGGCTGGAGAGTCTTTAACAGGATGGTACTATTACCATTTAAGTAAAAGTCAATTTGATTCTATTCCTAGTTTACTTAGCGCGGATGATTTTAACGAACAACAGAAAAATCAGCTTGTGAGCGCTATTAAAGACCGACAAGATCAAAATGGACCAATTAAGTCTTTTAATTTAAAAAAATGGGACCAAACCGACAGTAATAAAAAAGAGAAAACTAAAGATTTCGTTTTCGAATATGAAGTAAATTACGAGAAGAAAAGTGTTGTTGAAAAGATTTACCTAGAAAAGAAAGGTAACATATTAAAAATTTCTTCCATAGACTTTGATTAATGTAATATATAATTGTTTTTTAGGGTTAATAGAAAAATTTATTAACCCTTTTTTTTATTGTAAAAATTCAGAAATACACTCTTGCATCTGCTCTACAGAAGCTACATGTACATCTGGGTGAGCCTTTAGCCAAAGTGCATTACTTTGTACTAAATCTGTCTCAAAGCTTTTGAAAGAATCATCATTAAGTAAGGCGATTATTTCCTTGTCACTTTGGTATGGTTTTTCTAAAAACTTAGTAAGTTTCACTTTGCTAAAAGCTTTTATTCTTCTTTGCTGTTTTTCAAAATAATCTAAATATTCATTATTCTGCATGGCAACAAGTCCACTGTGAATAATCTCTATTAAATCTTGATCCCATTTTGTTTGATGTACAAAACTTGCTAAACCTTCATTTTGTAAGATAGTGTAAAAGAAGTCTACGCAATAACTAGCAAAAGCATCTGGATGTAACTCGTTGTCATCTATTTGGTTTTCACGTAAGAAGTTAACGACAGAAATATTTGAAGCAACAGTATCCTTGCTTTGTCCATTGAAGCCATTTTCAGATAGTAAGATATAGGGAAATTCTCTCATGATTTAAGTATTAAAAAAGGCTATTCTTTTTTTAAAAAATAGCCTTGGTTATTAAGATTTTTGTTCTTTATTAAAGTATACTAAGTAATAATACATTTGCTTTTCTTCATCCCAACCTTTTTCAACAAATTTGTCTGCACTATCAGGATTAATAAAATCTAGTTTAATTTGAATGTTAGTATCTAAGTTAATAACATTTTTGATTTTTTTTCTTGCATCAGAAACTGCATTATTAGCAATAGGGAAGGAGGTTGTATCTTCAATAGAGTATTTCTCTCCTTTGTCTACTTTATAGTTTTTAAACTCGCTAATTAAGTCAGGATTGTCAATTACTTCGTTTAAGAAATTAGTTTCTTCAAACTCGTCATTTTTTGCAAAGTAGTTTACAGAACGATTCATAAACATTACCTCTTCCTTTTTGTCCTCTGCAGGTAAAACCACTTCTTTTGCAAAGTCTTGACAGAATTTTAAGTATTTCTTTGTCATAAAGGCCTCATCTTGAAAGATATCCACAGATAGGAAGTGTTCTAGCCAATAACGAGCATCGTATTTGTTGCTATCTACGGTTAGAATTTTATAACCTTCTTCTTTTTTGTAATTAAAGATGATACATCCTTTATCTAACTTATTTAAGTTAATTCCTTGTTGTAGGATCATCTCTAAGTTAGTGTTGTTTTCTTGAAATTGTAAAAAGTCTGTTTTGATTTCACTTTTAAATACCCCAATAGCATCAACAACATTATTATCAATGGATACATTTGTAAAGTAACAAACGTAAACCTCTCCATTTTTAATGTGTGGATGGTTAGATTGCTCAAATAAATGTTTAGTGATCTTTTTTGAAACTTCGTGCATATTCTCAGTAGATGGAGCATTAAATACTTGCTCTACTAAATTGTGCATTTCGTTAAACTCTAAATCAACATCATGAGCAAATTGGTAGTAATTCTCTTCCTTCTCACGAAATGGCTTGAAGAAATACTCTTTTAATAAAGGAGCGATTTCATCATTTAATTTGTAAGGATCCTGTGATAGGAAGTAGGCTTCATTTCTACTTTTATTACCTACACGGTGGATAGAAAGGGTTTCAATATGGGCATTAAATAAATTAATCATAGCAATACTCGTAAAAATAAGGCCAAGGCCTTTTATGAATTAAAATTATTGAATTTCAATTATTAGTTCCAGTTATCTTCTGGATAGTCAAAGTTTTCAAAACTATCATCTCCATCAAAGATATCATAATCATCTGAATCTAAGTCATCTTCATAGTCTCCATAGATATCATCAGAAGACATAGGGTCTGTTGTAAAGTTTTTAGCTGGCATGGAATCTGGTAATTCTCCATGAGAGAAAAGTAAATCTGGATATACTCCCGATGGCTCCTCTTGCTCAATAGCTCCTAATTCTACAAAGAAAGTCCACATGTTCATAAAATCATATACATAGATGATTTTAGTTTGTTCTTTGTCTAAAACTTGGTTAATCTTAGTGGAAGCCATAGATAAAGAAGCATCATCATCTCCCATGTCAAATAGGGAAATTTCCTGATCAGCTTGTTCCCACTGGTCATCACAAAGGTAGAAAGACGCTGCCTCCATACCATCAAATCCAAATGCATTAACAATAGCATTGTGAAAATCTTCTAATGTATCCTCTTCTAAAATTGCTATATCTCTAAAGATATCTTCTTCTGTATCAAGGATTACTCTGAATTTATATACCATATTATTGTCTCGATTAAACCGCAAAGTTAAACTTATTATTTGTTTAAAGACAATATTTACAGTGGTTTTTATGGGCTTTTTTATTTAGTGGCTTAAAAGGATTGAGCATCAGTTTTTTAAGGCTTTTTTTTGTCAGTCAAATCCTTAAAATATAACTAGCTGCTAGTCTGTTTTTATACAGACTAATTTTGTTTGTCAAGGTAGTATAATGTACATTGCATCGATTTGTTATAGCTTAGTTAAAGCATAATGTTGGATTTATTTTCCATTTTGTGTTATATCCTTATTTTTAAGGTACGTAGAGGGTTTTTGTTGGATAGTCAAGTGGTGAAAATAGTGTTAAGTATAACTAAAAAAAGGCAATTAGTACAATTGGGTATGCTTATTCGACAATTGGGTACTTCCTTTTTTTTTGACAACTAAAAACGATGCAAATTTGTACTAATCAAAATCCAACTATTATGAAAATTATCCTAATTATAGCAATTAACTTATGTGAACTAGGCTTTACATTAGTGGAACAGATTTGGAACGTTCCAAATATCGAATTGACGCAAAGTATACTTAACAAAGAAAATATAGATCAGCACCATGAACAGCAATATGAAAACCAAAACGCTAATAGTTAATCTATTGATTATCATGCTAATTCTTTATATCTTTTTTAAGAAGATATTGAAATTAGTAGACTTAAACCTATTTTTATTTTTTGGATACATTAGCTATTACATTTGTATTTTGTTAACTGTAAACCTATTAGTGGCTAAAAAATATAAGCAAGAAGTTGTACAATATATCCAAAAAGATAGGACAAATATTGTTTTGGCAACTCTAGGAATTAGCTTAGCTAATTTTTTTCTAATATTTATTCTCTCTAGTTTTCTAAAGCTTTTTGATTTATATGTTTTCGGGTATGAAAGCTGGAATAATGTAGGGAATAATTTTTTCAGACCTATTTTCAACTTTAGCTTCTCTTTGTCTTTGCTTTATGCTTTATACATTTATGTGAGTTTGAACAATCTATCGAGTATACAAAAGGTAGAGAAGCAAAAAGAAATAGTTGTTAATGTATCTGCTCAATATGAGAGCCTTAAAAACCAGCTAGATCCGCACTTTTTATTTAATAGCCTAAATGTATTAAGCTCTCTTATAGAGGAGGATCAAGATAAGGCAGTGGAATTCACTCATTCTTTATCAAAGACTTATCGTTATATATTAGAACAAAAGGATAAGGATTTGGTTCCTTTAGAACAAGAATTGGAGTTTGCTAAAGTCTATATTGATCTATTGCAAATGCGGTTTGAAGACACTCTTATTTTTGACTTGCCGCAAAACATTGAACAACAAGGAGCTAAAGTTGTGCCTTTATCTTTACAATTACTTTTAGAAAATGCCATTAAGCATAATAAAGCTACAGAACAAGAGCCTATTACTATCCGTATAATGGAAAAGAGTAATGGTTATTTAGTGGTGGAAAACAATCTAAATAAGAAGAAAATTCTAGAGCAAAGACAAGGAATAGGATTAGATAATATTAAAAGAAGATATAGTTATCTAAGTTCTAAACCCGTGAAGGTAGAGCAAAGCGAGGAGTTCTTCACTGTGAGTATTCCAATTTTAACTAAAGTCTATGAGCAAATGAAAATTATTGATCAAGAAAAAACCGAACCAGAATTAATTCTAGAAGCAAAGAAAAAGGTAGAAAAGATAAAGGCATTTTACAGTCACCTAACTGTGTTTATTATGACAAACTTGTTCTTAGTAGGATTAAACCTATTAACTTCTCCTGAATTTTTATGGAGTTTGATAGTTATGTTCTTTTGGGCCATTATTCTTGTGGCTCAGTTTATGAAAGTCAATAATTATTCTTTCTTTTTAGGAGATAACTGGGAGGAGAAGCAAATCGATCAATACATTAAAGAGAACCAAAGCAAAGGTAATAAAGAGTAAAATTAGTATGTCATGCAAATAAAACGAATTGTAATAATTGAAGATGAGAAGCCAGCTGCTCGATCCTTAGATAGAAAGCTAAAGGCTATGGGGTATCAAGTAGATACGTATTTATCCACTGTAGAGGAATCTATCGACTATTTTACTAATAATACCCATCCTGACTTAATCTTTTTAGATATTCAATTAAGTGATGGATTATCCTTTGAGATTTTTGAGCACGTCCATATCAATAGCGCTATCATTTTTACTACTGCTTATGATCAGTATGCTTTAAAAGCTTTTAAATTAAATAGTATTGACTATTTACTTAAACCAATCGGGCAAAGTGAACTTAGTTTTGCTTTGAATAAATTTCTGTCTAATTCCCCTCCTATATTAGACTTAAGTGAGCAATTGCAAGTCTTCCAACAATTAATGAATAAAGCAACAGGTACATCTTACAAAGAAAGGTTTTCAGTTAAAATAGGCCAACAGATCAAAGTAGTCGAATTAGAGCAGATAAGTTGTTTTTTTAGTGAAAATAAAGCCACCTATATTAAAACTGTAGAGGGAAGAGATTATCTTTTAGATCAGTCACTAGAAGTGGTGGAAAAAACCCTGGATCCCAAAAGTTTTTTCCGAATCAATCGTAAATATATCGTCAACATAAAGAGTATTTCCGATATATATAGTTATTCTAATTCTCGTTTAAAAATAAATTTACAGCATTTTCAAAGTGAAGACCTAGTGGTAAGTAGGGAAAAAGTGGGTGATTTTAAACTTTGGTTAGAATAAAAGTCAGCAATAGATTAGTTAAGTTAACGTAAAGGAGCAGTTGTTTGTGTATAAACTTCTGCTCTTTAGCCGTTTTTAAGGATATTATTAGAAAATGAATTCTTTTTTATTAAAGAGTAGGTGAATGTTTTGTGAAAAAACGATGAATTTATTTTTAATTCATTATTTTAGCTGATTAAAATGTTTTTAAAACTACAATTTTAGTAAAGTCTAATAGGGTAGTTTTAGAAAAAAAATTAAAATGTTTTTAATAAACTAAACAAAAAAACAAATGAAAAAAGTTAGTATTTTATTAATCTCTTGTATTGCACTTTTTAGCTGTTCTAAAAGTAATACTATAGAGATAAAATCCTCAGATGATTCTTTAAATGACAAAAAGATTGAGGTTATTACTATGGTAGAAGGAACACCTGAACCTGTAGTAGTTGCAAGTGGAGTAGTAAAAGATGGGAAATTGAGCATCGAGAATCCATTTACAGATATTGAAGAGGCTTACTTAAGAGTAGAAGACCAACAAAATATTGGAGTATTCTTTATTGGAGAACCAGGACAAATCACTATATCAATGAATCCTGTTGATCCAAAACTTAACGTTATTGGAGGAACACAAAGCAATATCCAAGTACAAGATTTTCAAAATGCTGTAAATCCAAAAGTGGAGGCTATTATGAACTTTAGTACGGAAAATGGAATGAAGCTGATGTCTTTGTCACAAAGTGAAGACCCAAGTGCTATGCAAGAATTGCAGGAGTTAGATAAACAACAAAATCAGTTAATGGAAGATATGAATTCTACTATTACGGATTTTAAAGCTAATAATCCACAGTCTCCTATTACAATGATTTTACTTGCTCAAGATGCAAGTGATCCTTCTAAGGACATCGATGCTACATTAGAAACATTTAATGCTTTCCCTGAAAATATTAAAAGCTCTAAAGTAGGTCAAAAAACAAAGAAAATATTAGATCAAGCCAAAGAAAAATCCTCAAAAGGATTACAAGTTGGTCAAAAGCTACCAAACTTTAAGGCTCAAACTCCAACAGGAGAAGAAATTACTCTAGAGCAGTTTGCCAATGGTAAAAAATTAATATTGGTAGATGTTTGGGCTGCTTGGTGTGGACCTTGTCGTCAAGAGAATCCTAATGTGGTAAGAACTTATAACCAATTTAAAGACCAAGGTTTTGATATCATAGGATATTCTTTAGATAAAACGCAAGATGCTTGGTTAAATGCTATTGAGAAAGATCAATTAACATGGACACAAGTTTCTAACCTTTTATTCTGGGAAGATCCAATTGTTGCAGATTACGGAATTGAGGGAATCCCTGCTAATTACTTAATCGATGGAAATGGAGTTATTATTGCTCAGAACCTTAGAGGACCAGCGTTAGCTGAAAAAGTACAAGAGGTATTAAATCAATAAAATATAAGAAAAGTTCTACATAACGTAGAACTTTTTTTATTCTCTTATTATCGTTTTAAAAAAATAAACCGCAAAAAGAATATTCTTTTTGCGGTTTTTATGTGTGCCCAGCATGGACAGTAACTCTAGGGTGCAAGTCCCGAACACGCCTTTACAACGGGAAGTGTTAGCCAAATGCAAGGGTGTCCATCGTGAGGCGGAATCTGAAGGAAGCGCTAGGCAAACCCTTGACCTGACGAACAGAAACTATATCAGGCCCAATAATATCGGATAAGGTTGCATAACAAACTAAAGTCCAAAGTTGTACGGAGATATTTAGGGTAAATATAGCAGGTATATGAGGGGAAAGTTACTGTTCTTACCTGGGGAGGTCTTACAGACATAGGAAAGTTTTTTTTTTACAGAACTATGGATAACAATTGCTGTAAGAAGTCAGCAGAGGTCATAGTAGGTATGGATACAAGCTTGGCAATACCAAGAAGTCTTACG